>NZ_JAUBTL010000092.1:0-21699 GCF_036702475.1 Microcoleus sp. D2_18a_B4 | reverse complement strand
TATGCCATTTGCTCATCTTACAGCGTTTGTTAGCAAATGTTTGCATTTGTTGGAAAACTATACACTGTTAGTCAACCTCTGTGATTGGGATGCTGGAAAGGATATTGAGTCAAACCGTTAAATCGACGTTCCAGGATGGTGCCAAGAAACAGACGGGCGAGATCCGTCGAAACTTTATGGCAAAACTGGCGGAAGACCCCGATCAAATACAGCCGTGGAACCCTTTGTCCCATCTAGTAGAGCGCCGGGAGAAGTTGTGTGCTTGCTTTACCTTCAGGAACACTTGCTGCTGTGACCACCACAGCACTAAGCCGAAGGTATCAACGGCAGTGTAGCGTTTTGGGCCCCCAGGAAGGCTTTGTCAAACCCGACACTCTGATGAACCATCGTTATGGCAACTGTTTAAACCTGTTTCTTAACGGATGGTGCCTCCAGGACAGATAAAAAAAGCAGTCCTCTGTGTTTGCGCGAAGGAGGAGATAGAGGGCGTTGCAGTTTGTCCTATCTGGGGAATACGCGGTAAAGTAGCAGTAGGAAAGATTTATCCATACTTTTACTAACTGTGGTACTTTCATTGTTAGCTGTAAACCATCATGCGGGAAATCTGCCAGAGCGTGGAAACCATATTTCAACTGCTGTTAGACGAACTTAAAAAGTCCACTCGCGCGTCTGAGCAGAACTGCCAAGATGTAGCAGGGCGACTCGCAGCAGAAGTCAACAGGATATGCACAGAAAGCCAGCGGATTCAAGCCTCTGGAGATATAGAAGGTTCAGCCCAGACCCTCGCTCAGCACCGCTTGCAACAATGCCTCCACTATTACAATTTAGGCTCCGGGCCCGGTAGAGTAGAATTGCACAGTACCCTCAGCGCGATCGTCTATCGCTACATAACCCCTCCGCAGGTGCAGTCTAGCTATCAGGCGCGAGTAGAACTGATCAAAGATTTTTTGCAAGGATTTTATCTCGAAGCTTTAAAGGCATTCCGGCGCGAAACCCAACTGCCACCTACCTACAGTCCCCGCACTCGCTTAGAACTAGCAGAGTACATGGCCTTTGTAGAGCGGTTCGGCAAGCGGCGCATTCCTTTACCTCGGAACCGCAGCCAGCAACTAATTATTTTACGGGCCCAAACCTTTTCCCAGCAGCAGCCCAAAGAAACCTCCGTAGATATGGAACAAGCCGCCGACGGAGGGGCTTCCGATTCCGACCAAACTTGGAATGACACCTCGGTGCACTCAGTGCGGGAAGCGATGGCCGGACAGGGTTCGGCGGCAATTCGTCCGCTAGGCGACGAGTCAGAATCTCTGCGGCAACACGTGATTGACGAATTAGTGGCTTACTTGAAAGAGCGCAACCAACAAGACTGCGCCGATTACTTCGTGCTGCGCTTGCAAGACTTGCCGACTAATGAAATAGAGTCGCTTTTGGGAATAACTCCCCGCCAAAGAGACTATTTGCAGCAGCGCTTCAAGTACCATTTGCTCAGGTTCGCCATGTCGCACCGCTGGGAACTCGTTCACCAGTGGCTGGAAGCAGACTTAGACCGCAATCTGGGTTTGCTGCCTTCTCAGTGGCAGGCGTTTGGCGAGCAAATTGGCCCAGAGGGACAGCGTTTGCTAAAGTTGAAACAACAGGGTCTGTCAGAGTCAGCGATCGCCCAAACCCTGGGTAGCACGGTAGCCCAGGTACAGAAGCGGTGGTTTAAATTGCTGGAACTTGCGTGGGAATTGCGAAATCGTTCAGATTCCGGAGAAGGGGCATCTAGTGATGAATAACGAAACGAACAGGGATGCAGAGGCTTTCGATCGCCATTTTTTAGACTGGATATTGCAGGCGCCGATCGCGAATGCCTCTAGCGAAGATGAGGAAAACCTCAATCCATCCCCTCGCTCACAAGAGTGGGGCGATACAGAAGAGAATTCCGGGGTGGAATACTGGGAATGGGACGAACCAGACCCGCTGGACTATCAAGTGGGGGCGCACAGCAATGCACCCGCACAACCGCTGACAATTGGAGAAATACCGACCGTGCAAGACCGTTTTCAGACCTTGTTAAAACAAAGGCTTAGAGCCGAAATTGAATCTAACCCGCCGCTGTTCCCCTGGGAAACAGAATTCAAAAGCTACGACCACGATTACCCAGACGAGGTAGCCCCGCAATGGGTTCCCCCCCTACACCTCTGGACTCCCCAACTACAAAATATCAGGTGGGGCCGCCTGCCAATTCCGATCGCCCAAGGGGTTTTTGCTCAACTGCTAGAACCTTGTCAGGAACTGGTAATGTCGTCGCTGCGGCAAGGATCGAAGTTAGTTCGCGCTGTAGATGGCTTATTTCCGGGCCAGTCTCACGAACTCAACGAGTTAGCTGGTTTAGTGCTCCGAGGTTCTTTGCGGGGACTTCTAGATTTAGAAGATTTCCCGAATTACGAAGCAGCGAGTACCGATCAACAAATGGTGCTGTCGCTGTTGGCCGCCAAGGAAATCATTGAGTCTCTAACTTTGGATTGTCCTGTAAATCAGCCGCCGGTTTCGCGGGAGTGGCTGACTGCTTTGGGTGCGCTGACTCTGGAGGCTCAATACCTGTCGAACCCCAACAGAGAACAGCCAATGCCGTGTTTAAGAGTTGAGTGCCAATTTCCGGGGGCAGGAAGTTTGGAACTCAAGGGAGGAGATGCCGAAGCAACTGCACATCGTCCGAATTCGGGGCATTTAAGTGTGGAGTTGTTTGACCCGCAACCTAACAAAACTTATGCCCTAGAAGTTCGATTCCAAAACTTCGAGACCCGACCTTTGATGTTTGCTATTCGTCCAATTTGGGCAGGACAAGATCGCAACTAGAAAGGTCTAATTAGAGTAAATAATTTAGGTTTTTACTCGCTGGTTTGACCTCACACAAAAACCAATGCAATTCCTCGATTTCTGTCGTCGTGGAAAGCAAAAAAAATTAGATATTAGTTCAAGCCGCCAGATTCATCTGTGAAGTTAATCTGTGGATTCAATCTAAAATCTAAGGACAGGGAAATAAGATTTAGATATTAGGTAAAACCAAGATTTATCTGTGGATTCAATCTAAAATCTAAAATCTAAAATCTAAAATAGTTGGATGGGTGCACATGACAACTGATAACCTGCGAAATATACCTGTGTTGGGTAAGCTGTGGGAGCAGATTGAGGCCATGCCTCCGCCGGTGATTGAGGATTCTTTACTGCTGCGAATCCTAGTTCAGTTGTTGGTAATTGTGGGAATTGTAGCTACTGACGTTGCTGCCGAAGAAGCCCTGAACCTGTGGGCTGTGCCTGTTAGTATTGTGGGAGCAACTTGGAGTTGGTACCGCCGCCGCGATCGCAATGTAGCTGCTAAGTTCTGCATAGCTATTGGAATGCTGGTGGCGCTGTTCGCTTTTTTTAGCCGCTTGGTGGGAGAATTGAATGATACGCGGTTAGTTTTGGCGCAACTGTTAATCCAACTTCAAGTGCTACACAGTTTCGATTTGCCTCGCCGCAAGGATTTGGGCTATTCGATGGTAATCGGGCTAATTTTGTTAGGGGTAGCAGCGACTCTCAGCCAAACCTTGACTTTTGGGCCACTGTTGTTGGTGTTTTTGGCTTTAGCGCTTCCGACTTTGGTTTTGGATTATCGATCGCGCTTGGGATTTTTGAAGCCAGAAGCCATTGGCGAAAAAGCACAAGGTAAAGGGAAAAATGAAAGCCTGTCGCTATTTGCTGCTACTTTATCCCCAAAGTATTTTGGTTGGCTGCTGCTGATAACTGTCGGGTTGGGGCTGACTATTTTTGCGTTTTTGCCGCGCCTCCCTGGCTATCAGTTGCGGACTTTTCCGGTGAGTGCTCCTATTGAATATCAGGGGGAGTTTGACTCGCGCAGCATTCTGAATCCGGGGTATGTTAGAGGGGGAAATGAAAAAGGAACTGGCGGAGGAAGGGGGAGAAACCCCGACTCTGGGCCAGGAGAGGTGGACTCTACTTTTTATTACGGTTTCAACCAGCGCATCAATCAAAATTTGCGGGGGGAAATGAAACCCCAAGTGGTGATGCGGGTACGATCGCAGGCGGCGGGTTTTTGGCGCGTGTTAGGCTTTGACAAATACACCGGTCAGGGTTGGGAAATTTCTCGCAACGAACAAGCTCAAAAGCTGACTCGACCTAGCTGGTCTTATCAATTTTATCTGAATCCGTTTCCCAATGCCCCTCGGACTCAAGAGGTGATTCAAAGTTATACTATTGTTGCTCCAATGCCGAATTTGATTCCGGCTTTAAACAAGCCGAAGGAACTTTATTTTCCGAGTCCAGAGGCGGCGATTGATGCGGAGGGGGGTTTGCGAGCGCCTGCGGAATTGGGAGAGGGTGTGACTTATACGGTGATTTCTAATGTACCTTTTCGCGATCGCTCTTTGTTGGGGAAAACTGGTACTAATTACCCGAAAAATATTCGCAACTTCTATTTGGATGTGCCGCCGAAAATTGCCCAGAAGGTGCGAGAAAAAACTGAAGATATCTTGGCGGCAAGAACTAGAGTAGCTCAGTCGGACAGACCGATCGATTCTCCCTACGAAAAAGCTTTGTATTTGGCTCAATATTTAAAGCAAAATCCGAATTACAAAATAGAAAAAGCTTTGCCTTACTTAGAGGAAAGTGAAGATTTAGTCGAGGGTTTTCTGTTTGGCTACAAAAACACTCAGGACGGCAAAAAAGTTACAGGTGGATATCCCGACCACTTTTCGACGGTATTGACCATTATGCTGAGGTCGATCGGGATTCCGGCGCGGCTGGTGGGCGGTTTCGATACGGGGGAATTCAACCCGTTTACTGGTTACTATGTTGTGAAAAATACCGACGCTTTTTTGATGACGGAGGTATATTTTCCCAATAATGGCTGGTTTGCTTTTAATCCGATTCCCGGTTATCCGCTGATTCCGGCTTCGGTGGAAGACAACCAGACTTTTAGTGCGATCGAATCGTTTTGGAAGTGGATCGCGGGTTGGCTACCGACTCCTCTCAGAAGCGGGCTGGATTCAGTTATAGGTTTTCTAGTTGGCTGGATAACTTTGATTGTGGGCTGGTTTCTGGGACAGTTTGCTAAGGGTTGGGTGGGGTTATTTACTGGCTTAATTGCTGCGATCGCCTTTGGCTTTATTGGCTGGTTAATTTGGCAACTGTGGCGCAAGTGGCGCCACCGCCGCTGGCTGGCGAAGCTGCCGCCGGTGGAGGGGGTTTATCAGGAAATGCTGAAGGATTTGGCGAGCCGTGGATTTGCCAAGCAGAAAGCTCAAACACCTTTGGAGTATGCTGAGGCAATGCGCGGTAATCATGCAACTGATGAAGCTGAGGTGATTGATGAAGTTTCGCAAGCTTACGTGCGCTGGAAGTATGGCGGGGAATCGGGTAATTTGAACCAGTTGCGGCAGTTGGTGGAAAATTTGAGGCGATCGCACTTGAAGAAACTGAAAAAGCGCTGGTTTTAGGCGATACCGATCGCTTAGATGCGGTGATTAAGCGGGATGAACAGGTTTATAGCCGTTTTTGGTCAAGTCATCGGTTTGGTAAGTTGTCAGGGGAGGAGTTTAAGCGGACGGTGGAGGTTTGGGAAAAGAAGGTTTTGCTGTTACCTGTGGCTTCTAATCTTTCTAGTAATGCGATGTTGAAGGCCTTGGGGTAGGCGACTGGGGGTTATGTGGGGCTATTGGATATGATTCTTAAGGAGGCGGCGATTCGGGCTTTGAAGAAGGGGTTATCAAGGATTGATTTGGAAACTCTCAAAGAAGTTGCTGGGGAGTACAAGTGATGGAAGCGATCGATATCCAGCCTTGGCTGTTTCGGGTGGAACCGTTGGAGGGTGAGAGTTTGAGCCATTTTTTGGGGCGGTTTCGACGGGCGAATAAGTTAACGCCGAATGGGTTGGGTAAGATGGCGGGGTTGGGAGGTGCGATCGCCCGTTGGGAAAAGTTTCGGTTTAATCCTCCTGCTTCTGGTCAGCAGTTGGAGGCGTTGGCGGTGGTGGTGGCAGTGGCGGGCGATCGGTTACAGGGAATGCTACCGCCTCCTGGAGTGGGGATGAAGTTGGAACCGATTCGGTTGGGTGGGGCCTGTTATGCCCAGTCGCCTTGTCACCGGATCGAGTGGCAGCTTAAAAGGATGCAGGGGTGGGATCGGCACCAGTTACGCTTGCTATCGGAATGTCCTAATTGTGGGGCTAGGTTTAAGGTTCCGGCGTTGTGGGTGGATGGTTGGTGTCAAAGGTGTTTTCTGGGGTTTGGGGAGATGGTGAAATATCAAAAGTATTTGTAATTCCTTGGGCTTGGAAAAATTTTTCACAACCTTCTTGAGTAAGCGGACAATCAATTAAATCTAAGAATTTTTGCTTTGATAAATAATACTATTATGCCATTTAGCCCAAAAGATTACCATGAATGTCATTCATTACAAGATGTTTTGTTAAAACTTGTTCTTTTTCTTGAGCAATCGTTTGCAAGTATTTTTTTATTAGAGCAATTTCCTTTTCCAAATCTTCCGCCTTGTTGATTATTTTCAATTGTTCCTTAAGAGATTGTTCCTTAAGAAATGGTTCCTTAAGAAATGGAATGGGTACGCTAATGGAAGAAAGCATTGTTTGGTTTAAACTCCTAATGTTTGCACCTTTGGGATCTTTAGTGATAGCATTACGGACGCTTTCAGTTCGCAAACAATAGCATAGATATTTTGAATTTACTTTTTCCGAATTAGCGCGAATCCTAATTGTAAAGCCTGAGTAAGAAGTATCTTTTAGCAGCTTATCTATGTAAATAAACCTGCCCACCAAATTCGCAGAACCATTAGAACGAACCACCAATATGTCTCCTGGTTGTAACTTGTAACTTTCGTTAAGTTCCCCGTCAATTCTCACATCTACAAGTTTATCAAGATTGGGTGAAAAGTCTTCAAGAAAATCTTTTACGCCAACTATGGTAACTAAGTCACCTGTACTCTTTTCGCTATAATTTAGTCCGTTTTTGAATTTTGCAAGTTGGCTCAACCTTTCAACAGGATAGTTAAGGTTTAAAAAAAGATTATCTAGTGCGGTATTAAGTTTGATTAAGTTGTTCCGCTCTGCTTTTTCCTTTTGTTCAATGTCAGCGATTTCCTCAATGATCTTCTCTTGAACTGGCGGGGGTGGAAGTGGAATTTTTAAGGCATAAGCATCATTTCTATTAATTCCTGGAACACCTGTCCCACCTTTCAATTCATTCAGTTTTAGACCTTTTAATTGCCAATACAAGTATTTAAGAGTAACTTCCTCTGATAGTAAAGTTATGTAAAAAGTAGTATCAATAGGCGTGTTGTTCTCTTCCTCCCAAACAACTTCGCCCACAGAACCTTTACGACCAATAATTATTGAGGGGCCTTCAATTAAATACTCGTTGTGTAAACCAACTCTTCCATTTGAGCCTAAAACAGGATATTTACCAATTTTCCTCTCGGATTCAGGAAGGCTTTTGCCGTAGCTAAACTCACATAATGAACCAAGTTTTACTAATTTATACTTTGACTTGATTTCTACTTTTTTTTTAATTCCCAACGAAATTGACTTCTCGAAAACTAATTTTTTAAAATCTATTAACTCCAATGTGCCAAAAGTGGTAACGTTTTCAGACAGTGATTTTTCAATACTGAATTGCTGCCCCAGGAATGAGCGGTAAACATAATTATTGGCTTTTTCGGGGTTGAGGTGATTGTCATCATCATAAAGTTTTGTAGTCGGCTTACCATTTTTATGATACATTTTTATTCCTTCGTGTCCCCTCCGATTACTAAACTCATAACCGATAAAATCTTTTTCTGCTTGCTTTTCGCCTACTTTAATTAAAACGGTTTGCTGCGGATAAACAAGGAAAAAATAAAGTATTTTATCCTGCTCACGGGCAAATATTTTTTTATAAAAAAGCTTGTCTAGTTCTTCCTGCTGCTCGGCTTTAGTTTTGCCCTTGAATGTTTTTTTCTCTTTGACTTTTTTTATTTCAGTAAGACAATTGAACCATTTTTTATAGTCCATAAACACTTCTTGCTTCTGTATATTTTCGTTAGGGCGTTTATTTACAAATGAAATATAGTCATCAAGATCCAAACCTTCAAAAACTTCTGCAACATATTTGCCAAATGCCTTTTCAATACCATTTACCATAGCTTCTTGGGGTTGATCAAAGAAGTTTTTAATAGCAGCTTCTATCTTTTTCCATTCGGTGTTAGATTTGCGTTCCAAAAATAGTGTTACGGTGTTTGTACCTGTTGCCATAAAAGTATTAGAGCCAAATTCGGCAATAGCTTTTAGGTCAAAATATTTCAGAATGATTTCCCTTGCATCTGTATAAATGCCTGAGTTACTCAAAATAGAGCTTGGCAAAATTATACCTGCCCAACCACCTGGTTTCAGCAGTTGCTTGATGCGTTCAATAAACAAACATTCAATTTCTGAACTGTCATCAGTTAACCGATTATAAAGTTCAAATGATTCTTCGCCAAATTTCAAAGTGTTTTTGAAAGCTGAAACTGAATAGGGTGGGTTGGCCACCAAAATATCAAACTGTCCGTTGTCTCTGGGATCATCTTGGGTTACTACTTTGAGTTTGCCTTTATAGTCAATACTTTTCTGAAAATGGTCTAAACCGTCTGCATGAATGACATTTGCCAAACCGTCACCATTCAAAAAGCAACTCACTTTGGCAGTTTTTACCAGGCGATAATCAGCCTCAATTCCATAAACATAGTCCTGACACCAAGCCAACGGGGCTTCTTTCCAACTTTTGAGTTTGGCTGTTACCGAAGGTTTTTGTTTTTCAGGATTAAGGATTTCAATGATTTTTTGCACTTCGTCCATTGCTTCCGTCAAAAAGTGTCCGCTCCCTGCTGCATAATCAATGATATAAGGCAAAAAGTTAATTTCTTCATTATAGATTTTGCGTTCAATGAGTTCACGAATGGGCAAAGACGAGAGTATGAATTTGGCGATGGGAACGGGTGTGAAAAATTGTCCTGCTTCTTGCTTAATGCCTGTGCTTAAAAGCAACTCAAAGAAGTCGCCCAAAAACTGTTGTTTGTGTCCGTAACGAATCTGATAAGGCTGAAGCAATTCAACCACTTCACGAACAACTACTGCATTTTCTCTAAACGATTTTTCGTCAAACACTTCTTTGAATGCAAACTCGTTGTTTTTGTGCAGTCGCACACGGGTAAACATTTCACGAATTTGCTCTCTGACTTCTGGCTGAAGAGCATATAGTTTTTCTGCTATTTGCTCATCATTGTAGTCAGTAACATCTTTGGTTAAATACTCTTTCATTCCTTGTTTGTAAAGGTCTGAAAGTCGTTTTTGCAATTCTTCATCTGTGTCCGACTCCAGCCACTGCAATTTTAATTCTTCATCGGGTTTGCGGTCTTCATCAACAATTTTACAAAGAAATAAATTGAAAATTTTATTGAAGGCGTTGGGCTTATCAGAAACAACATTATGACGAAGGATCTCAGCAAACTGATTGAAAATACGTCCGCTATCTTCTTCAGTTAATTCTTTTAGTCTACCCCTTGTGAGTGCTTTTATCTCGATCTCGTAAGCGTTTGCCCAATCTTCAAAAATTCCATTATCCTTAAAGTTTTTGTTCCAATGATCAAATATCTCTTTTTGATTGCTGAGAGTTGTCCATTGCTCGTCAACTTGCACAATGTCGTTGATAAACTCAACCTTTCCTTGGTAAAGCCTTGAAGCGTAAAGGCATAAATATTGGGCTGCTTTGTCTTGTTGGAAGTAAGAGAAAAGCTGCCCACCGTCATGTTGCATTTTCTTTTTCTCTTTCTCATATTCTTCGCCCCAAGTTTTGCATTCAATCATCAAATAGGCTTTGTTGTCCTTATCGGTGATAAGAATGTCCAGCTTGCCTTTCTCTTGCCTTCCCATTAGCCACTTGTGTTCTAATGAAAGTCTATCGGGCGGATAACCTTTTTCTAAAACTCTGTCCACACACTCCAATACAACAAAGTTTTCGCTATTGTCAAAGTTACTGGTTGTCAGATCGCCCAATTTTATTTTTGTTCCGTACTCAATTTTTTCTTGTTCAAAATTGAGTTTCAGAACGTAATCGTTATGCTTTGGATAGTTTTTGTAAAAAATAATTTTTTCTCCTTCTTGAGGCTTAAATCCTAGAAGGGTAATGAGTTCTTCAATATCTTTATCTTTCTTCTTGATTCTCATTGATTTCTACAATTTATTACTTGTTTGCCCAATTTTATAGAGTTGAAGTGCCAATATAAGGACTGATAGACTGATTAACCTTGAAATACGTGATGTGAGGTTTTTAAAACTCAGTTACTCAGAATCTACTCCATAACCTACTAGCTACCTGCTGATGAATCTGATCTAACCACACCGGAATCACAGGCTCACCAGACTTTAAGGATGCGATCGCACTCTCTAGATCAAATTCTACCATTTGGAGCGATCGCTATGAATGAATCCCAGCACAACATAAACCGCCCCAGCGAAACCGAATTCGTAAACCCCGGCCTTCTTCCTCAGCCTTTGTAGGGTCATCGCCGCCTGTACAGTAACAAATTATTTGTTACTGTACAGTTTTTTCTTTGGGAATACCATCTGCTATGCGGATAAAAGGACTTGAACCTTCACTCCTCTCGGAACCAGAACCTAAATCTGGCGCGTCTGCCAATTCCGCCATATCCGCATTTTGACATTTAACTAATATAGCACACAACAGAGCGATCGGTCAATCGATTTTAGATTTTAGATTTTAGATTTTAGATAAAATAAAGCGACCCACTGATAAATCCGCAGGCTGATGACCAAATTGCTCGATCGCCCAACATCGAGAAACCCGGTCATTTTGGAACACCGGGTTCAATCATGAGTTATCGCCACAGCAATTTTCCGTATTTTTCACTCGTCGCTTACTTTTGGCCCAGCGCCTTCCAGGTTGTGTCGTCCACCATGCCGTTAGCCATCAAGCCCTTATACTGCTGAAAGCTCTTGACAGCCGTAGCAGTGCGAGCGCCAAAAATGCCGTCGATGGGACCCGGATCGTAACCCTGCATTTCCAAACGCACCTGTAGCGTCTTCACCTTGGAACCGACAGCGCCTTTATTTAGAAGAGTTGGAGGATTGCCGGGAACAGCAGCATTGCTCACAATTGGAGCATTGCTCTGCACAGTTTCAGGAGCCGACGCTGGATCTGCTGCTAAAGCTGTCCAAGTTTCTTTATCCACAATGCCATCTGCGTTCAAACCCTTAGACTGCTGAAAAGCACGAACCGCCGATGTAGTGCGAGAGCCATAGGTACCGTCGATCGTCCCCACCTTGAAACTGTGCACCTGCAAGCGCTGCTGTATGGCTGCAACTTCTGGCCCGTCAGCACCCGCCGAGATAGTTTTTTCCTTTTTCACTGGCGTCTGGTCGCCCGCGTAAAAAGGCTTGTTAAACATATCTGCTTTGGACTTTCCCTCGGGTGATGCTGACGCACCCGGATCGGCGGGAGCCGTAAAGTCTCTGCGGTACTCTTCCTGCACCAAGGGTTCGGAGTCGAAAGCAGCAGTTGCCTTTCGGGTTAAGCCGGGAGCGAGCAGAGCGATCAAGCTGAAAATCGTAACAGTAGTCACACGCATAAATTTCATCCTGTTAGTAAGGTTTGACAAGGTTTCCCTGTTTTCATGTTTCTCAATCTAATTGTATTACCCGGACAGCTTTCTGAGACATATAGCAGAAGCAAGAAGGAAGAATGCCCTTCGACTTCGCGATCGGGTAACAAGAAGTCCGAGGGAATGGGTAATAGACCGCATTGGTTTAGGCCATTAAGAAAGTTCTAAGCGTCTGGCGCGGTTGCTATATCTGCCCCAGTCTCTCGAATTTCGGCAATGGGGAAACCAGCACTCAGAATTTGCGAGTTGGAAGTTACCTGTTAGAAGTAGGGGCCGGTTCGCACTATTCCGAATAAACCCGGTTGATTCCGAGATGTTTCGTTACCAAAGCCCATATTTTCGTAGAAACCGGGTTTCTTAGCCTCAGTCCTCTTGTACAAAACCTGCTGTCATTCACAAATATTTACGGGCAGGTTTGGTACAAAGTTGATCCATCAGAGGCGAAGTTTTTTCCTTGAATCCCCCCGTAATATCAATTTCGGTTGTATCTGAGATGTTGCACCATTCTCAATTACTTGTTAGGAACAGGCAAGATGCCTGTTCCACAAGAAAATTCATCTCTTGTGGAATGGGCCGTTTAGGAACAGGCAAGATGCCTGTTCCACAAGAAAATTCACTCTTTGTGGAACAGGCATCTTGCCTGTTCTTGACAATGGTGCAACATCTCAGTTGTATCGGAATTATTAAACCCATCTTGACGCAGAGGATACAGAGAAAGGGAAGAAAGAGATGAATAATTCCGATACCAATGGAGTTGAGATAAAAAGCAAAACTCCGCAGTTATCGGTTCGCGTGTTCTGCCAATAAAGCCTTGGCTCTTGGCTTGTAAATCAGATAAAACAGCGATTCTATGTAACGGAGCATATCTTCGCGGTTTTCCTTGGACGAGTAGTTCCAGAAACCGTAAGTCCGCGCCAGCGTCAGCAGCTTGGTAGTGTGAATTTTCCAGGTATACGTGCTGTAAACTCGGTCAATTCCTCGCGTTGAAATTTCATACCAATAGTTGGGATTGTGTTCGCATTTCGATAAAAAATCTAGAATTTTTTGGGCAGTATCCTGGTGGTTTGTCGGGTTGATATAAAACCCATTTACCCCATCTTGAATGATTTCCAGCGGGCCGCCAAACTGCGTCCCGAAAGTGGGAATCCCGGTAATCATTGCTTCGAGAATTGTCAAGCCGAAAGCTTCAAATAATGCTGGCTGAACAAATATACCTTGGGTGTCGGCGATTACCCGGTAGATTTCGCCGGACAGGCTTTTGGAAAGCCTCACTCCCAGCCAGCGAATTTTACCGTGAAGGTTGTATTGGTCGATAATTGCGTAGAGTTTTTTAATTTCTTCTGCTTCTTCGTAGTCTTCGGTTTCTTCGACCCGCAGTTTGCCAGCTACTAGAATTAAGTTGCATTTTTCTTGCAGTTCCTGGCTTTTTCCAAACAATTCTGCTAAGCCTGTCAGGTTTTTAATGCGATCGAGCCTGGCCATCGAAAATAAAGGGCGCTTTTGCGGGTCGTCGAGTTTTCCAAAGACTTGTTCCGGGTCTTCTAGAGTAAACAGCAGTTCGCCCGGCCGATCGCGATCGCCTTGCACCCGGTCTTCTATCCGCGTGTAGGGAAAGTACACACTTTCGTTGACTCCCGGCGGCACGACGTTGAATTTAGGGCTGAACAGTTCAATCCCGTTCACAACGTGGTACAAATCCGGCATGGTAAAACAATGGTAAGATTCGTACTGACCGACACTATCGGGTTGACCCACAATCTCTTGATAGGTGCTGCTGACAATACAACTAGCTGCATTCATAGCAATTATATCGGCAGTAAATTGCAGCGAAAAATGGTACTTGTCCTCTGATTCTTGCCAGTAGAGATTGCTGAACAAATATTTAGATTTTTCCAGCGCATGGGCAATATTGCACTGAGTAACTTTGAGTTTGCGAGACAGCAAAAACGCTACCAAGTTGCCGTCTGAATAGTTGCCGACAATTAAATCGGGTTTGCCCTGAAACTCAGCCAGCAGTTCTTTTTCTGCATCGATCGCGTAAGTTTCCAAATAAGGCCAAATCTCGAATCTTGAAATCCAATTTTGAGTCAGTTTGGGATTGAACTCGCGGAAGGGAACCCGCAAAATCCAAGCATTTTCAGTGCCGTGAACTTTTTCCAAACGTTGGTTGCAGCGCGTGCCGTCGCTGTTAGGAATTAACCGGGTGAGAATAATTACTTTAGGTTTGACTCCTAAACTATCGAGACCGGCAAGATGAATGTCTTCTTGCAGTTGTTTCTCTAAACTCTTGGCTTGATCGAGGACATAAACTACCTGACCTCCCGTATCCGGTCGCCCCAAAACTCCTTCTTGGCCGAACCAGCCGTGAGGAGAAACTAGGACGATTTTGAAAATCATCGGGATGCGAGAAATAAATGCTTCTAGGGTTTGCGGATCGGGGGAATCAATTAATTCGTCAAGAATTCCTAGGGTTTCATGCACGCGGGCGGCAGTATTTCCCCAACCTGTCTCGAAACCCATCATTTGCAAAACCAGTCGAAATCTCTCGTAGGGTTCTTCTTCAGAAAGATCGCCGACAAAGGTGATGGCTTTTTTGATTTGTTCGGAAAGTTGTTGTTGGGATTTTATGCGATCGTTAATTAGTAATTGTACGCCGTTGTAGCGGTGAATCCGCAAGAAATTAAATAGAGTTTCCTGCCAGTGTCTGGGGTCTTGGAACAGTTTGCTGGACAGGTATCGGTTGAGGAATTGCACTCCTTTGCCGATGTTTTTGGGGTCGCGAATTGTGGGGGAATAATCGTAAAAAGGGCCGAAATCTAGTTCGAGAATGTCGCCTTCTTGGGGGTTAAAATGGTTGACGAAGCGATCGCGCACATCGAGCAATTCTTGCACTGTCATCTGCTCAACAGTCAAGTCGTCTGCAACTCGCACTATTTCCATTGTAGCAATTTTTGGTCGCAGCAGGACGCAAAGACTGCCATCTTCGAGAAGAATTTCCTGAACGTAGTAAATCAGTTTGCTTAAAAGAGAAGATTGATGGAACTGTTCGGGCTTTTCGTATTTGGTGCAGTAGGCGGCAAAAGCGTTAACTATGTCGTTTCGTAGTAAATATTTGTTTCCCAAAGCGCGTAAATCGCTGACAAACTGACGCAAGTCGGTTTTTTCGTCGCTGGCGATAACAGCCTGAAAGAGTTCAGACATACATACTCCCTTATGTAAGACTTTTGATTTCCGCTGTGAAATTAGGCGATACTCAAACTGTATCGCCCTTTTTTTAAAGCAGCTACTTTTTTTGTAATTTTAAAGTCTGCAATCTGAACTTGCTATCCCTCAAATGACATAAAACTCCCCGTATTTGTGGCGAATGTAGCGGATAAAGGGATCGATAGTTAAAGGTGAACCTGTAACGCGATCGAGCAATTCGACAGCAGTGTATTTGCGACCGTGCTGGTAGATGTTTTGTTTGAGCCAGTTGTGGAGTACGCTAAAATTGCCCCGTTCTATTTCTACGGGAATTTCAGGATTGATTTTTACTGCTGTTTCGTAGAATTGGGCGCTCATCAAGTTGCCGAGGGTGTAACCTTGGAACATTCCGCCGATCGTACCAACATACCAGTGAACATCTTGCATTGCGCCTTCGCTGTCGGTAGCGGGGACAACGCCGAGGTCGCTTCTATAGCGTTCGTTCCAGGCTTCGGGGAGGTCTCGGACTGCTAGTTTTCCCTCTACCATTGCCAATTCTAGGTCAAAGCGGATGGCGACGTGGAGGTTGTAGGTTACTTCGTCGGCGTCGGTGCGGATGAGCGATCGCGAGACTTTGTTAATTGCCCGGTAAAATGCGTCAGTGGATACGTGTCCCAACTGTCGCAAAAATACGCCTTGGAGTTGCGGGTAAAAACATTCCCAAAAACCGCGGCTGCGCCCGACCATATTTTCCCAAAGTCGCGATTGACTTTCGTGCACGCCGGAGGAAATGCCGCCTGCCAGAAGCGTGCCTTCAAATTCCGGGGAATTTCCGAGTTCATAGAGGGCGTGTCCGGCTTCGTGGATGCTGCTGAAGAGTGCTTGATCCAAGTGGTCTTCATAGACGCGGGTGGTAATTCGCACGTCGTCTATGGAGAAGTTGGTCATGAACGGGTGCAGGGTGGTGTCTTGCCGTCCCCGTTGGAAGTCGAACCCCATGCGTTCTACAACTTTGCGAGTGAATTCTAGTTGTTGGAATTCGGGGAAGTCTTGGTGTAAGCAGGAGTCGTCGGCGGGAGGTTGCGAGGTGATGGCTTCGACTATCGGCACTAATTCTTGACGCAGTTGGGCGAAAAGCGGGCGCAGCAGGGATACTTTCATGCCGTAGTCGCTACGATCGATCAAAGGATCGGCGATGTGTTCGTAGCCGGGAAAAAAGTCGGCGTATTGCCTGCTTAATTCTAGGGTTTTTTCTAGATACGGCTCAACGGCTGCGAAGTTGTTGGCTGCCCTGGCCGCGGCCCAAGCTTCGTAGCAGTCGGCTTGGTGGCGGCAGAGTGCGGACATGAAGGTTGCGGGGACTCTGGCGGCGCGATCGTAGTCTCTGCGGGCTATGCGGATCAGGCTGGCTGCGGTGGAGTCGTAGGGGAGGGTTTGTTCGTAGAAACGCAAGTCTTCTAGGAGTTCACCTATTTTTGGATCTGTAAATTTTTCGTGGGATATTTGTTTGAGAGTAGCCAACTGGCGGCCTCTGGCAGTTGCACCTTTGGCTGGCATATAAGTTGATTGATCCCAATGCAGCAACGACGAGGCTGATTCGATGTCCGTAACTTCTCTGAGGTGGGCTGCCAGTTGAGCAAATTTTGCTTGAGTTTTATCTAGGGTTTGCATGATTGGGGTTTATGGTGCTGTTTTGCCTACAAAGGTTGCAGTGCGGCATCCGTATCCATCAATCATAGCTACCCTGAAATCAAGCTAAAAACCGCACTTCTTCCCGTATTGTACGCAATTTAGAGTCATTTTTGCATAATTTCCGGTATTTATGCGGATTGAGTTCGATCGCCTTGGATAAGTTTTCGATCGCCAGCCGGATGCTGGTGGCTACAAGTTCGGGGCTGTTTGTGAGATCGCCTGCTTCTTTTTCCAGGGCGTAAAGGCAAGCTTTTTGATAGTACAGGTTGGGATCGTCGGGTTTGAGTGCGATGATTTTATCGTAGGAGGCGATCGCTTCGGTAAATCGTTGGATTTTTTTGAGGGCGACGGCGCGGTTGTACCAGGCTTCGGTGTTGTCTGGCTGCAACTCTACGGTTTTTTCCCAAGAGGCTATTGCTTCTTCAAAGCGTTGTAAGTTGGCGAAGGCTAAGCCGCGGTTGTAAAAGGTTTCGCTGTCGTTTGGCTTGAGTGCGAGGGCTTTGTCCCAGGATGCGATCGCTGATTCAAATTGTCCCATTTGTGCGATCGCCGTGCCGCGTTTGTTCCAGGCTTCGGCGGAATTCGGCAGCAGTTGCAGTGTTTTGTCGTAGGAGGCGACGGCTTCCGGGTAGAGTTTTTCATCGGCTAGGGCTAAGCCGCGGTTGTACCAGGCTTGATGCAAGTCTGGTTTGAGTTCGATCGCTTTGTCGAAGGAAGTGATCGCCGCTGTATTTTGGTCGGATTTTCTCAGGGCAAATGCTTTGTTGTACCAAGCTTCGCAGTAGTCTGGTTTGATGGCTATAGCTTTCTCGTAGGAGGAGATCGCTTCTGATAATTTTTCTAAGCTGACGAGGGTGTTGCCGCGGTTCGTCCAAGCTTCGGGGTAGCTGGGATTGAGTTGGATCGCCTTTTCGTAGGATGCGATCGCTTCTGAGAGTCTGTTGAGCTTCCGCAAAACGTTGGCCCGATTATACCACGCTTCGGGATTGTTTGGTTTGATTTGTAGGGATTGGTTGTAGGCTGCGAGCGCTTCTTCTAGCTGGCCCAATTTTTTGAGGGCTACGCCTTGGTTGTACCAGGCTTCATAAAATTTTGGTTCAAGTTCGATCGCTTCTTGCCAAGATTCGATCGCAGCTTGGAATCGTCCCATTGCTTCTAGGGCGTTGCCGCGTTCGTACAATGTTTGAGCCTTTTGGGTGTTGACTGCTATGGATTTTTCCCCTGAGTCGATCGGCTTTTCTATGCTGGCTAATTTTTGCAAGGGGTTTCACCTCTTTATTTTCTGTCTAATTGATTCTTTTCTTTTTTATATGCGATCTTTTTCGCCTTTGAGTGCTTTTGATCGCGACTATTTGGTTATTTATGGCAATTTTACAGGAATTTGGGGACTTTTTCAATTTTTTTCATTATAATTCTACATCGGGGATTTGTAGGTATAGATTAATACTATTTTTTTATATTACTGCGTAGAAAAGAGGAAAGGGCGATCGGGCTGACAGGATTACGTTAAAACCACAAATAACCGCGATCGCCACAAACCACATTTTTCAAACAAACCGGGCTTCTGAGCATTTATTCGGGGTTAAATGCTATCTGGATCGATGTTCAATTCGCGCAGTTTAGCTGCTAAACGTTGAGCAATTTGATTGGCTTGTTCGGCTCTTTGATCTGCTTGTTCGGCTCTTTGATTGGCTTGTTCAGCTCTTTGATTGGCTTGTTCGGCTCTTTGAGACTCTTGTTGTAGGCGCTGACGATCTAATAATCTCTCTTCTTCTAATTCCGCATAGGAAAGAAACTTTTCTCCATTAGGCCGATAAATTTCTAACCCATCTTCTCCCAACTCAAATCGCACACCTAATCTCGGACTAATCCATCCCTCCATCGGCTCAATAACTTCTAAATCTCCCTCAATTCTTTGCCAACCTTCCAGTTCATTTATTTGTGGATCGTAAAGGTAATACTCCTCAACCCCATGACGCTGGTAAAATGAAAGTTTTTTATTCATTTTAGTATTGCTGTCGTTGTGGGAGCGAATCTCAAAGACGACTTGAGGACCAATATTATCCTCTCGATGTTGTATGTAGGAAGGGCGATCGCCCTTTGGCCTTCCAAATATCACCATCGTATCAGGTGCTTGAGAAATTTCAGGTTTCCCCTCAACGGGATACCACAGTAAATCTGCAGCTACAAAAACGTTTGGGTCATCTTTAAACAGCGATTCGCAACCTTCTTTGATTTTGACAATTAATTCGTATTGAATTGTGCTTTCTGCCATTGGTTGACCGTCGCTGGAAGGATAAATGATTTCTTGGGTTGTGACTTGCATAGTCGTTGTCTCCGAGAAGTATCTAGGTTTAATTGTACTATTTATTCAGATAAGTCGGCGGTTGAAACCGCGTCTACACAAACCAAGTCCGCCTGCGCGGATTAAGAAATAATAAGAGTGTTTTTGATGCTGTAGGGGCGGGTTTTACCAACAATAATTGCCTAAAACCGACAATCTCATAAACCCGCCCCGCCCAAGGGCAAATCCCTATTCTTGAATCAAGGCTTGAAACCGAGTATGCGATCGAATGCTGTCAAAAACTGAGTCAGTTTTTGCCATTTCTCGGTATTGGTCAGGATTCAGATTTATGGCTTGCTGCAAATTCTGGATCGCTTGGTCAATTTGACTCTGTAACGCATAGCAGCAAGCTTTATTATAAAATGCTGCGTGATAATCTGGTTTGAATTCTAAGGCTTTGTCGTAGGATGCGATCGCTTCTTCCAATCTTCCTAAATCCTCCAGTGCAACGCCCCGATAGTACCAGGCTTTGTAATAATCTGGTTTTAATTTTAAGGCTTTGTCAAAAGAGGCGATCTCTTCTTCCCATCTTTCTAAATTATACAGTCCAACGCCCCGATTGTACCAGGTTTCGTCATCAGGTGATTTTAATTCTAAGGCTGTTTTGTCGAAGCAGGGGAGCTTTTTTTTCACTCTTCCTAAATTACCCAGTGCAATGCCCCAGGAGGCGAGCTTTTTTTTCAATCTTCCTACATTACCCAGTGCAATGCCCCGATTGTTCCAGGCTTCGCCATCATCGGGTTTTAATTCTAAGGCTTTGTCGTAGAAGGCTATCGCTGCTTCAAATCTTCCTAAATAAAGCAGTGCCATGTACCTATTGAGCCTGGTTTCCTGTAAATCTGGTTTTAATTCTAAGGCTTTGTCGCAGGAGGCTATCGCTTCTTTCCATCTTCCTAAATCAACCAGTGTATTAGCCCTATTGTACCCGGCTTCGTGATAATCGGGTTTTAATTCTAAGGCTTTGTCGTAGGAGGCTATCGCTTCTTCTAATCTTCCTAAATCCTCCAGTGCAGCGCCCCGATTGTACCAGGCTTGGTGTAAATCTGGTTTGATTTCTAAGGCTTTGTTGTAGGAGTAAACCGCTTCTTCCCATCTCCATAAATCATTCAGTGCAATGCCCCGATTATTCCAGGATTCGTCATCATCTGGTTTGAATTCTAAGGCTTTGTCGTAGGAGGCTATCGCTGCTTCAAATCTTCCTAAAGAAAGCAGTGCATAGCCCAGATTGTACCAGGCTGCGTGTAAATATGGTTTTAATTCTAAGGGTTTATCGTAGGAGGCGAGCGCTTCTTTCCATCTTCCTAAATTACCGAGTGCATTGCCCCGATTGTACCAGGCTGCGTATAGTAAATATCGTTTTAAGTCACAGGCGTTGTCGTAGGATACGATCGCATCTTCAAACAACCCTAAATTACCCAGTGCATTGCCCCGATCGTACCAGGCTGCGTGTAAATAGGGTTTGAATTCTGAGGCTTTGTCGTAGGAGGCGATCGCTGCTTCAAATCTTGCTAACTTAGCCAGTGCATAGCCGGGTTCTACCCAGGCTTCGTCTTTATCTGGTGGGAATTCTAAGGCTTTGTTGTAGGAGGCTATCACTTCTTCAAACAAGCCTATAGAATCCAGTGGAACGCCCCGATTGTACCAGGGGTTGTCATCATGTGGTTTTAATTCTAAGGCTTTGTCGTAGGAGGCGAGCGATTCTTCAAATCTTTCTGAATTACCCAGTGCATTGCCCTGATGGTTGCAGGCTTCGGGATCTGGTTGGATTTCTAAGGCTTTGTCGAAGAAGGCTAGCGCTTTTTCAAACCAGCCTAAGCCTAAATTGTACAGTTCCTTCCAATCAATCATTTCTAACCTCCTGGCTCAAATTGTCCACGACAACTTGAAATTGCTTAATTCCTTTAAGCAGCCGACGAAAATATTAAATAATCTTAAAGTATTTTTTGCAATTTCAATATTGCTTCAGACTAACACAACACAACTAAGCTGACAATACCTGAGCCGCCGTCAGCACTAATTCGGGGAAAGTGGGCGAAACAATTTGTTCATTATCTCTAAACTGAGTGCGGTGATATTTGCCTTCAGCATCTAGCGAAAAAACAAATGCCGTCGGATTTTTCGGGTTTCCCAAATACTCTCTTTTGCCAATTGCTAAATAATCAATAATCCAGTATTCAGCAATGCCCAAGCGTTCATGTTCATCTAGCTTATCAACATAATCATCTTCCCAATTAGTTGATACTACCTCGACAGCTAACTGAATCGGCGATTCCAGTACGGAATAAGCTTTGCGTTCAGCACGCCACTAAGTTCGATCGATAACACTGACATCAGGAACTCTTCCTTGCTCCATACCTTCTTTTGTGGTAGTTTTAATCGTGATGCCTCGTTTTACTACATAGTTGAGTTTCAGCCGATCGCTCTCTTGATAAAAGTGTCTGTCTGTAAATTCACCAATATTATCATGATTTCTGGTAATTGCTATTTTGACAATTTCTCCGTTCACCACTTCTTAAATACTATCTTCCGGCCAAATTGCAATAAATTCGTTAAAATTTAAATTAGAGTTTTGCGGTGGCAATCAGGTTATTTAATTTGATCCAAACTTAACACTAAATTACTAAATAATTAATAATTATTAGGGTGCGCCGAAGAGCACTTTTTTGATAATTCGTTGGCGGGGGCGGGTTTTTGAGATTGTCGGTTTTAGGCAATTATTGTTTGTAAAACCCGCCCCTTGTATCTTAAAAGAGTGAGTCAGGCGATCGCCACGTCATTGATTCGATCATACC
>NZ_JAUBTL010000091.1:0-22281 GCF_036702475.1 Microcoleus sp. D2_18a_B4 | reverse complement strand
GGAGTGGGAGTCGGAGTTACTACCGGAGTTGGAGTGATACTCGGAGTGGGAGTCGGAGTTACTACCGGAGTTGGAGTGACACTCGGAGTGGGAGTCGGAGTTACTACCGGAGTTGGAGTGATACTCGGAGTGGGAGTCGGAGTTACTACCGGAGTTGGAGTGACACTCGGAGTGGGAGTCGGAGTTACTACCGGAGTTGGAGTGATACTCGGAGTGGGAGTCGGAGTTACTACCGGAGTTGGAGTGACACTCGGAGTGGGAGTCGGAGTTACTACCGGAGTTGGAGTGATACTCGGAGTGGGAGTCGGAGTTACTACCGGAGTTGGAGTGACACTCGGAGTGGGAGTCGGAGTTACTACCGGAGTTGGAGTGATACTCGGAGTGGGAGTCGGAGTTACTACCGGAGTTGGAGTTTCACTCGGAGTGGGAGTCGGAGTTACTACCGGAGTTGGAGTTGGTGTTGGTGGCGGGTCGATCGCGTCGTCAGTCGAAAACACAATATTACCAACACTACTAGAACGGGGAAACGACTGCGATGTAATGGTAGATTGTCCCGTTGTAATTGCACCCGCCGTACCGTTGCTAGCAGCATTCCCCACCACAAACGGTTGAACCGGCGTCCCTCCATCTCCCCCACCGTGCACAATTGTAATTTTGCCACCACCGGCCCCGCCAGCAGTAGAAATGCTAGCAAATCCCGTCGGCGACAGTGGGGTGGAAAAAGTACCCGTAGCGCGGAAAAAATTGCCTGTTATTGCTGTGACATCGCCACCGGTGCCGCCAGTACCGCCTTGGGCATTGATAAACTCTACTTGAATATCGCCGATCGGATCTAAGAACACATTGCCGGCATTTCCGACTATAGCGCTAGAGTTAATTTGTCCGGTGGTAATTGAAGTTATCGCCTTAACAGTTATGTTGCCGCCACTGTCTCCCGATGTATTCAAATTGCCTGCGGTGAAATTGTTACCGCTTGTAAATAGAATTTCTCCGCCATTAGCAGTAATATTTTTAACGGTTATATCGCCCTTGGCAGTAATATCGACTTTGGCGGCGGTGACATCTCCCGATAAGTTGACTTTTTCCGTGTTTAGTGCTGTCAATTGTTGCGCGTTAATTGTCGAGTTTCCTGTCACATTGCCAGCATTTTCGATGGCAAGATTTCCTAACTTGCTGGTGGCCCCCACCGCACCGTTGAAAGTGATGCTGCCGCTACCGGAGGCTAGAGTTAAGTTGCGGGCATTAATGCTGTCACTGTCGATCGCACCTCCAAAGACAATATTTCCCCCTGCGGTACTCAATATCGCATCTTTCGTCAACCCGAGAACACCGTTAATATTGATATTGCCCTTATTAGTAGTAACATTGCCACCCAACTTAGTGCTGGCAGCAGCAATATTAAAACCAGAATTGCTGGCAATATTACCGTTAGTGAATTCCGCCTGCGTTGCGGTAACATTCAAAACAGAAAGTGGTGCTGTTCCTCCGATATTTCCTTGCACCAACACATTGCCTGTAGCGGCATCTAAGTTCAACAAATGATTACCGTGTATCGCACCAGTTATCTTAATATCTCCGCCGCCGGTTCTGAGATTAATATCGTTGCCGAGTGTTACAGTGCCGTTGAGAGCGATCGGATTTTTATTGGTATTGATGCCATAATTCAAATTAATTGTGGCAGCGTTGAGAGCAATGCTGCTGTTGTCATTGCCGGTAATAGTGCCATCAAGTGCGATCGCACCAGTTCCCGTTTGAATATTTACTGGATCTAAAAATGTAAGATTAGAGGAAATACTAACATTTGCACTGCTATCCGATCGCCCGATCGCGATCGAGCTAAATCCATTTTGAATCAAATTAATTTCCGATGCAGTCAAATCTAAAGCGCTAGTATTGTTATCAGTTCCGCCAACAACAATATTTTGTCCTGCTGTTGCGGGTTGCAGCGTTAGCGCGCCCGTACCAGAAACATTCCCCGAAAAATCAATTTCACCTCCCGTTAAATTCAGCGGGTTACTACCTGCGGATAAAGTAGAACCAAAAGCAATTGTTGCATCCCCCAGTGTAAAAGCTACAGGAGCTTTTAATGTCACCGGATCGCTAAAACTAATGTTATCATTAGTTGTGGTGATATTTCCGCTAACCGCAATAGTTCCACCGCCATTTTGAATAAATGCACCGTCTAAGTTCAGGTTTTTCTCTATATTGAGATTCACCTTATTGGTAATTGTGAGCGTGCCGTCATTGGTGGTTGTTACAGTTCCTTTGAGATTAACATTATCAGCAGAAATACCGAGATTGCCAGCCACGTCAACTGTATTATTGAAAGTAATGTCGCTGCCTGCGAGAATCGGATTATTGGCAACAGTCACAGCATCTGCATAAGTTTGACTGCCAGTTGTAGTGACATTCCCGCCTAAAGATATCTTGCTGTTTGCAGTTAAACTTGTGAGAGGAGTTGTTTCGCCGATCGCACTTGTGAAGGTAACATTACCGCTAACCGCATTCGCCGTCAAATCGCTGCTGCCGTTAACAGTATCGTTGAAAGTAATTTCGCTGCCTGAAAGAATCGGATTATTGGCAATTGTCACTGCATCTCCATAAGTTTGACTGCCAGTTGTAGTGACATCGCCCTTAAGTTCGGTTGTACCGCCAGCATTGGTGGTGAAACTGGTAGCCTTGACAGCATTAAATGTAGTTGAACCAGCACTGTTGACGGTGAGATTTCCTATTCCTAATGCTGTCGCATCGCCGATCAAACCTTTAACCTCAATTTTTCCAGTACCTGTTTCTAAAGTGAGATTGCCAGTGCCATCAATGTTATTGTTAAACAGAATATTGCCACCTGCTGAAGTGCCATTGCTGACTAAGACGCTATCTCCAACTAAGGTATTGCCGTTAATTGTGATATCTTGAGATTCGGTGGTAATATTGCCACTTAAGTTATTAGTTGTAGCGTTGAGAGTAATTGAAGCATTATCAGTTCCCGAAATCGAGCTATCGGGATTGACAAAAATAGTGCCTTGAGTATTGAAAGTCACAGGATCTTTAAAAGATATCTGCAAGTCCTCTACAGTGATATTGCCTGTGGTAGTATTAGTTCCCAAAACAATTCCACTAAATCCATTAGCCAATGCCGATAAAAATGGCGTTCCTAAATCGATCGCCTGTGGATCATCGTCAACAGGTTCAGCCTGGAAGCGGATTCCGAAAGTTGGCAAAGGCTGAATTGACAAAGTACCTTTACTCTTCACGGAATCTGGGCCTCCCAAAAAGCCAATCTCATTGCCGCTAATGGTAATATTTCCAGTACCGGGCAATCCATTAGCGTCAATGCGTTGTATCCCAACTTGCTTGGGAGTTGCGATCGTGATATCTCCGGCGGCACCGGAAGTAGAACTAGAGTTAACTAATCCTGAAACTGCAAGAACGTCGCCTGTTTTGCCCGTGAGGGTGATGTTCCCGCCATTACCAGCAGTGGAACTGGAGTTAAGATTACCAACAGTAATATTGTTGGCACTGAGTGTAATAGGGCCTCCATTTCCGGTACTGGATTGTGTATCAATTGCCCCTAGACTCGTATCAATATTGCCATTTTTGCTGGTAAGGGCGATCGCCCGTCCGGGATTTCTCATACTACCAACGGTAATATTGCCTGTAGTTTCAATCGAAAAATCGATCGGACTCTTAACATCGAAAGAATTGATTGTTGTCAGGGAACGTAAAGGTTCTGGATCTCCAATGGGCCCGTTGACATTAATAACGCCTTTTCCCGTAGTCAAAACTAGGTTGCCATCACCGTCAACCTTTCCCCCAAAATTAATGTCGCCTGCATCCATTAACCCAGTATCGAGAATGACATTAGAACCCGTACCGAGAGAAACATTGCCAGCAAAGTCAATCTTCTGTTCGTTGGTGAGAATATTTTTGTTTAAGTTAGTCGTTGGAGCATTAAAAGTAATTGAAGCGTCCTTTTCGCCTGTAATGTTTCCATCGACTGCAATTGTCCCAGCTTGCATTTTGATGGGGAAATTAAAAGTAACACCAGCGGGGTCAATTGCGATCGCCCCCGTCCCATCCCCAATCACCATTTGGGGAAACCCTTTTAACGTGTCGAGTTCCGTCTGGATTAGATTCAAAGGAGGAACGTCAGGTGTGTTCTGAGTACCGCCTATCAGAATACCTAAACTCGGTGTCAGCGGCTGTAAAGTAATAGTGCCCTTGCCATTGACTTGAGTAGGCCCTAACAGTTGAATTTCATCGCCAGTCAAAGTGACATTGCCACCTAAAATCGCATCAATCACACCGCCTTTGAGGTTAATGGGAATGGCATTGTTGTTGGCACTTCCCGTGAGACTAATATTACCCGTTCCCGTAGCTTGCACCGTTACCAGTGGGGCAGCGGGGAATGTAATGCCGTCGTTGCTAGTTGATGTCCCTACACCAGTACCAATTAAAGCAATATCTCCATTCTCGGATTTTAGCGTGCCTGAGTTAAGCCAGATCCCGGAATTGCCTATCCCTGCACTACCCGTCCCCGTCAACGTCACCTTTCCCAACCCTACGCTTTGGATTGTAGCGCCACTATCTACATATATACCCTCGTTCACAGTCCCAGTCCCACCACCTGTACCAGTCAGGCTGATATTTCCAGAAGACGCTCTCACACCGCCGGACCCAACTGATATCCCTTGATTGCTATCATTCCCATTATTACTACCAACACCGCTCAGAGTCACATTCCCGGTGCCTGTGGATTCCACCACCGAGCCGAACCCCATCGCAATGCCCCTGTTGTTGTCCACGCTCCCCTTACCTGTTCCAGTCAGGGTGATATCTCCATTTTGGGATTTTACCGTGCTGAGATTATTAATACTTATCCCTTCATTGATATTCGTCCCATTTCCCCCCATACCCGTGATGGTGACAGTCCCGTTCGCCTTTGACTCCACTGTAGAGCCGTCTATTCTAACGCCAGTGTTGTTGGTTAAAGTCCCAGCACCCTTACCAATCAGGTTTATATTTCCTCCAGCCCGTACTGTACTGCTGTCAATAGATATCCCTCGATTATTAAATGTCCCGTTCCCGCCAGTACCGTTGAAAGTAATACTTCCTGTTCCGATCGATTCCACTGTGCTGGTAGTATTAATGTTAATCCCGTTGTTGCCGCTTCCAGTTACGCTACCAGTTCCAGTCCCAGTCAGGCTGATACTTCCATTGGCTGAAATCACCTGAGACGTGCCTGTAATAACAATACCTTCATTAACGGGGGCGAATATACTGCCGCCAGTACCCTTGAGAGTAATATTTCCGCTGCCAGCAGTTTGTAATATACTACCACCCGAAATAGAAATACCGACATTCTTTACCCCTGTGAAAGCTTTTCCTCCAATACCATTTAGGTCAATTTTTCCACCTCCGGCATTAATTGTGCTGTTTTGGACATTGATTCCGTGCGCGACCCCAAAAGTCCCCTGACCATTACCCAGGAAATTACCACCATTAGTATCGATCGTCGAACCTACGATACTGACAGCACCACCGTTTAGATTATCACTATCAGCATTCAGAGTAATATTCCCTCCCTGAGTGGTGATACTGGTATTATTAATATTAATATTATTATTAGCGTTCAGAGTTAGGGAATTACTATTCGTCCAAGATACCGGAGCGTTGACGGTAATATCACCTTGATTCGGAGAAGCCGACGCAGTGGAAATAGTCACATCTGCAAAACCTAGCTGTGTTTGCAGCGTCCCATTATTAATTGTAGAAGTACCCGCCGAGGGCGCAAATACTCGCTCTTCTGAGCCTGAGAAAGTACCGCCTGCATCCCCACCTGTGCTAATAGTAATATCAGTAGGATCTAACAATAAGGTGCCAGCTATGCCAAAGGTCGATCGCAAATCAACTAATCCTTGAAAATCCAGCGATTGCTTTCCCGACACTTCCACAAAGCCACCATTCCCAGAAAACAAGCCACCTCTGGCCGTAATATTGCCATTAAAGCGAGTAGTTTCATCAGCCCAAACTATGACTCGCCCCCCATTCCCATTAC
Source organism: Microcoleus sp. D2_18a_B4 (assembly GCF_036702475.1). Lineage (NCBI taxonomy): Bacteria > Bacillati > Cyanobacteriota > Cyanophyceae > Oscillatoriales > Microcoleaceae > Microcoleus > Microcoleus sp. D2_18a_B4. The sequence continues at coordinate 16,223 of NZ_JAUBTL010000091.1, read as the reverse complement.
TAACAGCATCAGCATTAATCGTCGAGTTGCTGCTAACAAAAGTCCGCAAAGCATTGGGCACAGTCCCCAAACCCTGATAATCTCCGCCAATCAGTACATTACCGCCACCGTTAATCCCAGAAGCATCGATATTGCCCGCAATAACTCCTACTTTGTCGCCTAAAATATTTACAGTACCGCCAGTGTTGCCAGAGACATCGAGACTGCCGGATGCGATCGCAGTTCCCGCAGTTACAGGCACTGCAACATTCCCCGTCAACACAACTTCCCCATTGGGATTTACAGTCAAACCCGTCGCCTGTGCCACACCTTGTCCCGTCAGCAACTCCGGCAAAGATAACACTGGCTGCGTCCAATTGTTTGGCAGCGAACTTTGATTGGCTGTCGGCTGAATATCCAAGCTCAATAAATTTCCAGCTTGACTAATTCGCACCAAATTGTTACCCGGTACAGCGCTGATGAGAATATTGCCGCTAGGCGCAGTTACTTGACCCGTATTGACAACCGTACCGCCAATCAAACTTAAACTTTGACCTGATGCCACCGTCAAATTGCCGGCATTAACAATGCTTCCCCCTTGCAAATTTGTAAACGCAAAACTATTCGGTGTCCCAATTAAAGTTGCCCAATTGTTATTGCCGATCGCACTAAACCACTGATTGTTCCCAAAACCAATCCCTGTCGCCGTAGTAGCATTAAAAGATCCAGGCACGTTCAGACTGGCATTCGGCCCGAAAATCATGCCGGCAGGATTCATTAAGAATAAATTGGAATTGCCGCCCGTAACTTGAATTAAGCCATTTATTAAAGAAGGATTACCCCCAGTAATCCTTCCCAAAATATTTTGAATATTCGGATTTGTCAGAAAGTTAGCCGTTTGACCTTCGCTGAGGCCAAACTGAGTAAAACTGTGAAAAAGATTAGCCCCGTCTCCGCTGAAAGACCCCCCGGAAATGTCGTAGCGGTTGCCGTTGGGAGTAACAACTGTGTTAGTGCCGTCTGGTGCGGGGGCGATAGGTTGCGCGTTTGCCGAACCCGCCGCTGCACTCAGCCAGCTAACAATGAATAACCATCCGAGCAAATGTAGTTTGTTGGCTGTCATTGTGTTTAAAGATGGTGCTTAAAGTGCGATCGTATTTATTTGTCCTATTTTTACTACTAAAAATTTCTCATGTCAATAGGAGCAGCCTATTTTTATTTTCCTAATAATTAGGATGGGACAAGGAAAGGTATGTTTTTAATTAGTATGATTTACGTAAAAACAGTTTTTTTACTAGGAATCAGGCGCGGGAAATGAAACTTGGTTTCTTTTTTTGACCGAAAACATCCAGGATACAAGCCCCCGGATTCATTCCGAAAGCAGACTCAGGACCCAGAAATAAAAAACCTGTATCCGATAAACTCACATCTTGCACCATTCTCGCTTAACAGGCTTTTCTGCCTGTTCCACAAAGAGTGAATTTTGTTGTGGAACAGGCCGAAAAGCCTGTTCATAAAAAGCTTATTGAGAATGGTGCAACATCTCAGATAAAGGAACCCCCGAATTTCTCCGTGGGATCAAGGCTTCAATTCTAAAATCTAAAATCTAAAATCTAAAATCTAAAATCGATTGACTTTCACTGCTTCCCTGACCCAATTACCTTAAAAAACTAGGTTAAAGCGTCCGGGACTGTGGGGGAAAATATGGCACAGAACGCGAGAGTTAGGGGTTTAAAAAACTCGGAATATTAGTCAAAATTACGTAAGTATCGATCGCCTGTTATACAGCTTGCTTAGAGTGGAAAAAAACTAGCTCAAATCCCTACTCGCGGTCGTTCCCGCTTCTTTCTGCATAGGCCCAGCAGTTGGCAGCCCGCTTTCAGGAACAACTGACTGAACAGCAGACTTTCTCTCAAAAACTTTATATTTTATGGATGAACTTTACCAAAACTTCATAAAGCTCTCGTAAAAATTTTATGTATTTTTGATGAAAGCCAATATTTGCAAGTCTTGCACTCCACTTTAGACAGGTACTAAAACGAAGTAAATGTAGTAGGTTGGAAGTCTGGGCAGGATGAAAATCTTGCTGTTACAGATTAAAATGTGTCAATCTGGTGTCAGTGAAAACTCTTAGAAGAAGGACTCATTTACTCCAAAACACCCTTAAGTGAGATATGTATGTAGATTCACTGGTGTGGAGCCTCTTCTTTAGGTTTGACGATCGTCCTAAATATCGCACGCTCGCGATCGTCTATTCGCGTCACGGCAACATGGCATTTAGGGCATTTTCCGCCTTACTACCTAACACTACAGGAGGAATCAGGGTTATGACTACCTTAACGCTAGTCAAAAAAACATCTTTTACAGTCGTCAGCTTGGCAACCACAATGTTGCTGAGCATCTGCACGCCCGTCCGAGCTTTCATGTTTGGCACGGACCGCATCCAGTTCGATCGAGATACCAATATAAACTTTACCTTCGACCAATCTCACGGCGGTTACCAGTCGAGCTTGTGGGTAGCCCAAGCTGACTCAGGAAACACTGGCTACAGCAACATCGCCAGACTGTTTTACGAGACCAAACCCTCAGATAACGGCAGCGCCGCTGAGTGGCAGGGAAGCTTCGGCAACGCAGTCACCTCGGAAAACGGCTCCATCACCCAAACCTTCACATTTTTGCAGGATCAAATTTATGCCCTGCTGCTGTGGAGCGACAGCGGCACCGGTCAACCACTCGAGCAGTACGTCTCGTCGAGCACCTTCATGAATAGCCCCGAATGGTGGGCCGCAGGCACCCACTTCCGGAGAGATGAGTGTCTGGTGGCGGGTTGTCAGCAAGCCGTGTTTGGCAACTTTTTGCTCGACCCCAGCTCCAATGCCTCATTTACCAACATCAACGGCGGTAATGGCCCAGGGCAATATTCATCCGTCACAATGGCCCAACTGGCTCAGGGCACAAAAATCTCCTTCGACGATGCCGGAGGAAACGACCAAGACTTCCAAGACTTCACCGTGTCGGCTCAGTTAGCCCCCGAAGCAGTCCCCGAACCAGTCACAGTATTCGGGACTGTCCTGGGGATCGGGGCAATGGCTGCAGCTCGCAGGAAAAAAAAGCGAGGGCAGTAACCATAAAAATGAATCTTAACCAGACCCATACAAATCTAAATAGTGCGTCTGTTCAGTGGTAATCTGAGGAATAGCATTTCTAAATGTTAAGACTTTTTCCATAACGGGAAAAATAGCATCCTAACAAAGGCACTATTCATGGTATCCACCGCAGAAAAAACGAACGTAGGCTACATCACCCAAATCATTGGGCCGGTTGTAGACGTAAAATTCCCAGGCGGCAAACTGCCCCAAATCTATAACGCTCTCACGATTTCCGGCAAAAACGAAGCAGGTCAAGACATTGCCGTTACCTGCGAAGTTCAACAACTGCTCGGAGACAGCCAAGTGCGTGCAGTTTCCATGAGTACCACAGACGGCTTGGTGCGCGGCATGGAAGTAGTAGATACCGGGGAATCGATCCAAGTTCCCGTCGGAATCCCAACTCTCGGCCGCATTTTTAACGTCATCGGTCAACCCGTAGACAACCTCGGCCCGGTCAATACTTCCGAAAGTATGCCCATCCACCGCAACCCGCCTGCTTTCACCGAACTGGAAACCAAGCCTTCGGTGTTTGAAACTGGGATCAAGGTGATCGACCTCCTGGCTCCGTACCGTCGCGGCGGCAAAATCGGTTTGTTCGGCGGCGCAGGCGTCGGCAAAACCGTGATTATGATGGAACTCGTGAACAACATCGCCAAGGCTCACGGCGGCGTGTCCGTGTTCGGCGGTGTGGGCGAGCGCACCCGCGAAGGTAATGACCTCTACAAAGAAATGATCGAGTCGGGGGTTATTAACGAAGAAGACCGCAGCAAATCAAAAATTGCTCTGGTTTACGGTCAAATGAACGAGCCGCCTGGTGCTCGGATGCGCGTGGGCCTGTCGGCTCTGGCGATGGCCGAATACTTCCGTGATGTCAGCAAGCAAGACGTGCTGCTGTTCATTGACAATATCTTCCGGTTCGTGCAAGCGGGCTCTGAGGTATCGGCTCTGTTGGGTCGGATGCCTTCGGCTGTGGGATATCAGCCGACTCTCGGTACAGACATGGGCGACTTGCAAGAACGGATTACTTCGACTACCGAAGGTTCGATTACTTCAGTTCAAGCTGTGTACGTGCCTGCGGATGACTTGACTGACCCCGCACCGGCTACGACTTTTGCTCACTTGGACGCTACAACTGTGTTGTCTCGCGGCTTGGCTGCGAAGGGGATTTATCCGGCTGTTGACCCGCTGGATTCTACGTCTACGATGTTGCAAGTTAGCGTTGTCGGCGAAGAGCACTATGGTGTTGCTCGTCAAGTGCAGTCTACTCTGCAACGCTATAAGGAATTGCAAGACATTATTGCAATTTTGGGCTTGGATGAGCTGTCGGAAGATGACCGCTTGACGGTTTCTCGCGCTCGCAAAATTGAACGGTTCTTGTCTCAACCGTTCTTTGTGGCTGAAGTGTTCACCGGTTCCCCCGGCAAGTACGTCAAGTTGGCCGACACCATTAAGGGCTTCCAAATGATTTTGGCTGGCGAACTTGACGAATTACCGGAACAAGCTTTCTATTTGGTGGGCGATATCAACGAGGCGATCGCCAAAGCTGAAAAAATGAAAGCTGACGCCAAGTAATTTTAGTCATGAGTCAGTAGTCAGTAGTCATTAGTCAGTAGTTATTAGTTATTGGTTATTAGTTATTGGTTATTGGTAACAACTGACAACTGATAACTGACAACTGACAACTGACAACTGACAACTGACAACTGACAACTGACAACTGACAACTGACAACCGACAACCGACAATTTATGACATTAACTGTGCGCGTAGTGGCCCCAGACAAAACTGTTTGGGATTCTAATGCTGAAGAAGTAATTCTGCCGAGCACCACAGGCCAACTGGGTATCTTGAGCGGTCACGCTCCCATGTTGACAGCTTTGGATACCGGAGTGATGCGCGTCCGTCCCGGCAAGGAATGGGTGTCTATTGCTCTGATGGGCGGCTTTGCAGAAATCCAAGAAAACAAAGTTACTATTCTTGTCAACGGCGCTGAAAAAGGCGAAACCATTGATAAAGAAGCTGCTCGTACTGCTTACACCGAAGCAGAAGCTCGTTTGCAAAAGGCTACTAGCGGCACTTTGCAAGAGCAAATTCAAGCTAAGCAAGCCATCAAACGCGCGAGAGCTCGTTTCCAAGCTGCCGGCGGCACGATCTAGCTCTAAGGTTAAGGACATAGTGCTTTTGTAGCAGGGACACAACATTGTTCATAGGTGTCAACAACCAGCCTGAAAGCCTGGAGAAATCTCGTTTTTACCTGAGTCCAGATCCCCCTAAATCCCCCTTAAGAAGGGGGACTTTGATCGGAGTCTTGTCCCCCCCTTCTTAAGGGGGGCGCCAGGGAGATCGAACCCTAATAGTCAAACAGCAGACCGGTATTACGTTTGACGTTAAGTAGACACTAATGAACATTGTTTTGTCCCTAATGTTTTGCTAAACTCCGGCCTCGGACAATAGAGATTGCATGGTTTCCCAAGATAACCCCTGCTGAAGATAGCGGGGGTTATTTGGATTGTAGGGGCTCTCCACGCGATCGACACTGACAATTTTTGCTTCCTCCGGCAAAACAGGAACGTCTGGATCGCTCGCGGTCGATCGCGTCAGGGAGCTAGAAAAGCCTTTAAAAATAGCAATTTCATCGAATTCGCCGTCAATTTGGGCCTTGACGATTAAAACTTCGTGCGATCGTTTTACCGTGTATTGTTCCAAGCGGCGAGCAATAGAGTCAGCCATAGCAAATCTCACTTTCCTGAAATCTGCTATAATATAGCTTAATTTTGCGGCTAATTTCATGGACAGCCAGCTTAAATTTTATTTTTAATTCGACCTTTTTTAACAGCCGGAAGTAAGCGGACATAATATAAATCCTGTAAAAAACATCGGGAAGATTTTCCTCCTGCAAACCTGCTTGTCCCATATTTTATGAGCCACAGAAAGACTAGGTTTAAATTATCGTTTTCCAGTCAAATGTTTATTAAACGGCGTTTTCCTTGGGGATAGACGCTGCTATTTATGCTAGCTTTTTGCTTGAGTTGAGTTCTGACAAGTTGCAACTCAGAGCTAATAAATAACTGTTTACGGGGCGGCAATTCTAGTTAGTGACTTTATTTTAGAGCGTTTGGGCGATCGAGAAAAATATATGTGCCGATTTGTCGATCGAGTCACAGTAAAAGGAAAAACATCGGCCGTGTCGGTGTTTAAAATTAATGATGCCGCCACCGAACAAAGCATTGAAATAAAACCAGACATTTCTATTATTTTAAAGGCTTCTGGATCGGTATTTCGAGCAAAGTTTTACTAATTTGCCAAAGATATTCAAGAAGATTAGCGGAAGAAATACTCAAGATAAGTTAGCAGCAATTTACTCTCAGCGCTCTCGGAAGAATCGAATGTATGGATGGCCACCAGGATAGTCGGGGATAGAAGCTTTGGATGAAAAGTAGTAAAAGTAACATTAAGCTGACGGCAAAAATTTTTCTGTATTTATCCGGTTTTTGTACCTGGCCTCAGTCATAATACATTTAAGGCGAAGCATTCGACCCCAAAATTCGGATTTTTCCTGAAAGATACGCCGTTGAGTGCGCTGCTTTTGACTTCAAACTCGCATATACTGCGGAAAGCTATGCGAGAATTAAACTCAGTTTCTATGAAAAATCTCAGGTGGGACAGCGATTCAGGAAGAAACCAAAAATTGGGCTTTTCTGGCGTAAGTTTTGTTTAAGTACAAAATGGTTTAGAATACTGACCAGCGGTAAATCTTCGCTCCGAGTATTAACTGTGTCTTTAAAGCTAAATTAATGTTATGTCCACTCTTTCTATCAAGCGCTTGGTGGCCAAACTTTCCGGAAAAGCCACGCTCCAAACTGTACTCATAGTTCCGTTTGTCTTGCAAGTATTTGCAGCGGTGGGTATTGTGGGATATTTATCATTTAGGAACTCTCAAAGAGCAGTGAATGACCTTGCGGCTCAATTGATGGGGGAGGTGAGTAATCGCATCGAGCAAAATTTGAGAACTTATCTGCAAACTCCGCACCAAATCAATCAAAGCAAGCTGGATGCGGTGAAACTGGGTTTTGTGGACATGAAAGACTTGTCAGCTTGGGAAAAGTATCTGTGGCGACAAGTACAATTATATCCTTATATCAATTTTACATCGATCGCTAATTCAGATGGAGAATATCGCACTGGCGAAAAGATGTCTAACGGCACTTTATTGATTAACGCATCGGGCCCGTCTACAAATTTTGATTTTTATTCTTACAATACTAATGATACGGGCGATCGCACTACAGTAGCCGCCTCCGTTAAAAACTTCGATATCCGGCAGCACCCTTCCTACACCTATGCGGCTCTAGAAGCCAAACCAACTTGGAGTTCCGTTTATATATCCTTCCTAGAACCCACCTTGCTCCTCAGCGCGCTGCAACCAGTTTACAACAGCCAGAAACAGCTAGAAGGAGTATTAATTGCTGCTTTGCGTCTCGACAGTATCGGTCAATTTTTAAACAGCCTCAAAATAGGCAAATCCGGTCAAACTTTTATTATCGAAAGAAACGGCACGCTGCTGGCAACTTCCACACCCGAAAAACCTTTCCGCAGCCAAAACGGTAAAAAAGAACTGTTTAAAGTTACAGAAAGCAGCGATGCAGTAACGCAAACTACAGCTAAATATTTAGAAAGTCACTTTCAGAACTTGCACCAAATTACAAAAGCGCAGCAAATAAATGTTGAGATAAACGGCCAGAAAAAATTTTTAAAAGTCCTGCCCTTCCAAGACGACAAGGGTTTAGATTTGCTGATTGTCGTTGTCGTTCCAGAAGCCGACTTTATGGAACAAATTCATGCGGGAAACCGAACTACAGTGTTGCTATGTCTGGCAGCTTTGGGCATGGCAACTGTGTTAGGAATTCTCACTTCTCGCTGGATTATCCAACCTATTTTAAAATTAAAAAATGCAGCAATAGCTTTATCGGAAGGACAATTTGACCAAACTGTAAAGCTCGATCGCTCCGACGAGTTGGGCGTACTTGCCGCTGCTTTTAACAGCATGGCAGCACAACTGCAAGCATCTTTTACTGCCTTAGAAACTAAAAATACCGAATTGCAGCGACTGGACAAACTAAAAGACGAATTTTTAGCCAATACTTCCCACGAACTCCGCACTCCCCTCAACGGCATTATTGGGATTGCAGAATCTTTAATAGACGGTGCTACCGGACAACTGCCAGACTCAACAAATTTTAACTTAGCTTTAATTACATCATCGGGCAAAAGATTGTCTTCTTTAATTAACGATATTCTGGACTTTTCTCAGCTCAAACACAAAACGATAGAACTGCAAATTAAGTCCGTCGGTATTCGAGAAATAGTCTCTGTAATTCTCACTCTGTCTCAGCCATTAGTAGGCAAAAAAAACTTGCAGTTGATTAACTCAGTAGCTCCTGAATTGCCGCCAATAGCAGCCGACGAGAATCGCTTGCAGCAAATACTTTACAACTTAATCGGCAATGCGATTAAATTTACCGAAAGCGGCCGAGTAGAAATTTCTGCAGAATTGGTAACTGGCAAGGCACAATCACCCCTTAATCCCCAATTAGCTATTAGTGTATCTGACACCGGTATTGGCATCCCCGAAGATAAATTAGAGCGAATTTTTGAATCCTTTGAACAAGCTGACGGTTCCACTGCTAGAGAATATGGCGGCACGGGTTTAGGATTAACTGTTGCCAAGCAATTAGTGGAATTGCACGGAGGTAAAATTTCGGTATCTTCAACTGTAGGCGTTGGTTCCCAATTCACCTTTACTTTGCCCGTCTCTGAGAATCAACCGGAATTTAGCAGCATACAGCCGCGTTTAACCGAGACCTCTCCCATTTTTATCACTCCTGAACTAGCCCGCCAATCATCTATAATAAATTCTCAGGTATCAGACAATAGCGACTTTCTAGAAAGTGAAAAATTAAAAATTTTGGTAGTTGATGATGAGCCGATTAATATTCATGTCATCATCAACAGTCTTTCTGTAGCAAACTACGAGATTACTCAAGCGAGCAACGGCTTAGAAGCTTTAAATCTGATTGAATCAGGATTTAAGCCAGACTTAATTTTACTCGATGTAATGATGCCGCAGATGACGGGTTATGAAGTGTGTCGAGAAGTCCGCAAAAAATACTCGCCTTTAGAAATGCCGATTCTGATGCTGACGGCCAAAAATCTAACTACCGACTTGGTAGAAGCTTTTAACTTAGAAGCAAATGATTATGTAACTAAACCTTTTATCAAAAAAGAATTGTTGGCTAGAATTAACACGCAAATTCGCCTAGCCAAACTGAATGCAGCCTACGGCAGGTTTGTGCCACACGATTTTCTCAACTTGCTGGAAAAGCCGAGTATTATTGAAGTAAAATTAGGTGAACATCAGGAAAGAGATATGACAGTGCTGTTTGCTGATATTCGCTCGTTTACGGCGCTTTCGGAAAAGATGACACCGGATGAAAATTTTGCATTTATTAATACTTACTTGGGAAGGGTTAGCCCTGTAATCAGGAAAAATAACGGGTTTATTGACAAATACATTGGGGATGCAGTCATGGCACTGTTTCCTACCTCTCCTGAAGATGGGGTGCGAGCAGCAATTGATATGCAAAAAGAAGTAAATCTGTATAACCAGCAGCGAGAAAAAAATGGCTTGTTTCCGATCGCGATCGGCGTCGGTTTGCACGCGGGCAATTTGATGTTGGGTACAATTGGCGAGCGAGAACGGATGGAAAGTACGGTGATTGCTGATGCGGTGAATCTCGCGTCTCGTTTGGAAGGATTGACTAAGGTTTACGGCGCAGGCATTCTAGTTAGCGGTGCAATTATCGCTCGCCTCGACGATCCAGAAAGATATAAGTACAGATTTGTCGATCGAGTAACGGTGAAAGGAAAGACAAATGCTGTGTCGGTGTTTGAAATTTACGATACAGAAACAGAGCAGAGCATTGTACTCAAGCAGCAAACTGCGGAGGTTTTTCAAGAAGCTCTCAATTTTTACTACGAGCAAAAATTTGTTGCCGCCCAAAAAGTATTTCAGAATATTTTACAAATCAATCCTGACGATCGGGTAGCAATGCTGTATTTCAAACGCTCTCGCAAGTATCGAATGTACGGAGCCCCGGAGGGGTGGTGTGGGGTGGAAACTTCGACGGAGAAATAGGGCGCACACTGCACGCCCTACTCTGTTTAAAATATGGTTGTACAAACTTTAAAATATAGTTGTACAAACGCCCAATTTATTCCAAGTTTTAGGGCCGACAATGCCATCAGCAACGAGTTGTTGTTGCTTTTGAAAATTGATTACTGCTTGTTGGGTTTTCGGGCCGAATCCTCCATCAGTAGTTACGGAAAATCCGCTGGCGTTCAAGAGTCGCTGAAGGTAGCGAACGTCCTCATTTTGGGTGACGCCATCGTTGCGTTTGAGTAGGGGAAAATAACGGCAGGAAGGTAATTCAGTGCGAATTGCGTTTGTGGTTTGCATAGTTTGAGTCTCCATTGGTTGTTTGCAAGTTGTTTGAAAGCAGAGAAGTGCGGAAATGATGTTAATAGTCCTGGATGCACTTTTGACGGGCAGAAACGGGGTTTCGGCTTCGCTCAACCACCAGGTTGTTTAGCATTTCTGGGGGCTGAAACGAAGTATTGTTGTGAAAAAACCCAGTTTCTTGCTAGCCGTGCGCCTAGGATTAGTTAACTTGGATTTAACATCCGGGTTCATCTGTATAACAAGCGCCTAATAGACTCCAAGTTTGAGGGCCGACAATGCCATCAACAGCAATCTTATTTTCCTTTTGAAATTTGATGACTGCTTGTTCGGTTTTTGGGCCGAAGAATCCATCAGTTGCGACGGGATATCCGTTTTTAACTAAGGATTGTTGGAGATAGCGCACGTTTTGATTGGCAGTGGTACTATTATTTCGTTTCACTGTGGGCAGTGAAGAGCAAAGAGGCAATTGAGCGTAAATTGAATTTGTGGTTTGCATGGTTTGATTGGGGATTAGTGGTTTGCAAGTCGTTTGAACTTGCTATTCCCCAGTTGTAGCTGTGGGGGGAAGTGCTTTAACAGTCGCTTTTTATAGTGACGCTGATCTGGGGTAGCTCAGATGAGTGACAGCCAGCTATCAAATCCGTTTTGTACAGAGTAATTGCCAAAGGCAAACAGCAGCGAATTTCCATTTTTTATCAACTTTTAGCATCTTTGCCACCAGCCCCACACCATACCTGTAGGGCTGTTGCTGCCGCCGGGATGGATAGGCAGATTGACGTAGGGAAAGCGAGGCAATCAATCCTGTCACGGTTTCATCGCTATATTCTTATATAAGCTGAGTAATGGTCTTTTCTATAGAGGAGGCAAAAATACTGTATTTAAAGCTAGTTAACCATGTGAGCGAAAAGGGCGATCGGGAAAATGGGTCTGGGGTTGCGACTTTAACTTAGAATTGACACTCCCTGCGCTGAAGCGACAGGGATTCTTAAGACCATAATTTCTGTCTTAAAGGCCCTGACAATTGACCTCTACCGATTCCGCTTAGATCGAGTCCAAGCATCACCGCTACTTTTCTACCAATGTTGGCACAACCATTACAATCTGCATTGATCAACCAACCTTGAGCTGTTCGATACAAACCACGCTTAATCCGTTTGCCAGATGGAAGCCACCCTTCGGGTTTTTCGCCGAATCTAGGTAGCAAATCATTATCAACGAATGAAGCCTTTGAGGAATACGACTCTTCAGTTTCAACAAATCTTAAGCCGTACTGCTCACACAATTGAGCTATTCTATCTTTCAGTCTGCCAGTAGGAATCTGCACAAAGTTTTGATTAGTTTTGCTGCCCATGTTGGCAGATTTTTTTTGTCCTTTGTTCCAGCCAAATACAACCGTTCCTATTTGATTGTTCAAACAATGATTAATCACCTTTCTGGCTGCTTTATTGACGGCATCTCGCATCTGACGATTTCGTCTCTCGGTTATGCTGGCAAGTCTTTTAGACCAAAACCCGTTAGCTTTCCCCTTCATCAAAAATGCAACTTGCTTGTTGTTACCTTGATTCAGAGACTTTATGTGCCTGCCATCTACGATAAAACTTGTAGCAACATTGCTCACACAAGTTAGCCAGTTATCGATGCCGTGGTCAATCATCAAGCACCTGGCAAGGTCTACGTCTGATTGGATCTCAGTAGTTTTGTAGATAAACTCTAGGTAGAAACAGCCGTTTCGAGGAAGAATGCGATATTCCCGAATCTCATGGAAATCAAGATTAGAGGGAATGGGGAAGTAAAACGCATCTAAACCAAACCACGCTTTAACCTTGGTGCCTAGGGGAAATCTCAACATTCCATTTTTGAGCTTTACCGACCTGCCTGTAAACGTCACTACAGCCATTCCGCCTTGACGATACTTTGGTAGCTTAGGGCGGTCTGTAATTACCCCATTCTTAAACGCCTTCATTAGTCCCAAAAAGGACTTAAAAGCCTCTGCTACACCTGTCAATATTTGTTGAGCAGTATCAGAGTAGAACGCTTGATAGTGTCGGTTCCGATTTTCAGTTCCCAAAACCTTGTGTAACTGAGCGCGGTTTGGTATATTTCCAGTTTTGAAATATAATTGGCGGGCGTAATAAGTCCCACAATTAGAAAGCTTTACAGACTCAGAACACAGATATTCGAGAATTGCCTTAATCTCTGAATCGGCTCGAATTAAGTTTTGTTGACAGCCCAACATGAGTTATCCTCCTTATTGTAATATGATACGGCAAAACACCGGATAAAATCATGAAGAAACGTTGAGATTTTCGGATTCAAGAATCGGAATTTAAGATCCTTGAAGACCACTGCAAAGCTGGAGGCAGGACTAAAACCGACGTACTCAGGGAGCTAATCAGGAGCCTCAAATTCAAAGAAAAGCCGTTCTAGAAGGACGGGGCTTCAGACCCAGTTTCTTTGTGATATCGTAGTATCGGTAGATAGTAGATTTCCGGCTGTCAAACAACTTGAGAATTGAATCAATAACAATTTCTGTAACTATCGGGTTAAAGTCGGAAATAAAGTCGTCGGCGTTTAGATTTTCTCGAAAAAATTCCTTAGCTCGATCGCACTGATAGCGCATTTCGTCAAAACCAACAATTTTCACCACAAACGTTGTCAGTGGCGAGTTCTCCAAATCGGTTTTAGAAGTGCTTTTAGCCCGCCCATTTTCTAATAACTTCAATACTTCCGCTTCTAAACCACTTTTAGGTTGGTAAGGTTTCTCTATTTCGGGAAAAAAGCTTTCTAGGCGCACGCAGTTAGCAGCTTGATCTGGAAATCCTCCCATCATCATCGCCAGAGAAACATCTATCCCCAAACCTGAAGAAAGAGCTTCTAGTAGGGCTAGGGCAGCCAGTTTGCACCCCAAATAAAGCTTCGCAATTTCGAGATTGTACTTAGCAGTAGTTTCCCAGCGCTGATAGGTGCGATCGTCTGGATATCCCTCAAACTGTCGGAAAATTATTTCTGGCTTGAGATAATTCAGAAAACCTTCCATCTTCACCAAAGCAACTCGGTAGTCGCGAACCGTGTAAAAACCCCAGCAGATGAGATTGTGATTGGTTTCCGGCAGTAAATTCCAGGTATTTGCCAAAAAATGGGCTGAACTATGGTGAGCAAAACTCATCACATCCCGGTTAGAGATTCGCACAGCTTTTTTGACCGTTTCCCGTATTTCCTCGTCCGTTAAACTGAGGTTAAACAGGCTATTTATTGCTTGCAAGCGCTCATAAAGGCGCTGGCTTACCGTTACTCCCGAATCGGCGACGCGAAAAGGAATGGTTGCTTCAATGCAGCCTGCAATTTGAAGCAATTGCTCGCGTTTTAGAAATGGTTCTAGAGCTTTTGCTGCTACCACAGCGCTGAGAAATTCGTTTTGTCCAGCCAAAGGATTGAGGACTTCGCCCGGTACAAAATTGAATACCAGCATTACCATCTCGAAGGTAGCATCCGCTGGCAGTTCAGATTTATCCCGAATTTGTAGGTGTTGGTTAACCTCTTTTGCAACAGGAGTGATGTAGTAGCTGACGTTAAAGTTAATGCTGCGATCGACTTGCAGGTAGACGGTATCGTGAAATAAAGCTGCCAAAACCTCGATCGCGTCTTCATCTCCCCCCACATCAAAAATATGTTCGGGAGTGTGAAAAAACCGCCAGGGCCCCATCATCGGCTGAACAATCAGTTCGGCAATCCGAGCGAGTTCACTTGGTTCGACTTTTGCTTCCAGGCGATCGATCGCCCAAATCAGCCTGTCTAAGCACTGTAAGTAGGCTTGTTTGCTATCCATCACAGTCTTTCCCAATAACATTGCTGTCAGTCGATTTTAGATTTTAGATTTTAGATTTTAGATTTACTCCACAGATGAATCTGGAAGCTTGAACCTTAGTCTAAAATTTTTATATCTCCACGACAGGAGTGGGGCCTTGTATCCGTTTTTGGGCGGGTCACGTCAGCCACCCTGGTGTTAGTTTGATTCTTTCGTAGATGCGCCCCGGCTGTTTTTCTTTGGGATTTATGAGCTTTTTGTGGAATATTTTAGCTGCAATTTAGGAGGAAAATACTAACTTCAACTAAACTTAATTTCCGGTAGCTGACCTCCCCTGTTTTCCTAGCCGAATTAGCACAAAATATGACAAGTAAAGTACATAAATTGCTAAACCTATCATACCCAACAATCCCAAAAATTGAGGGTTTGCCGTAGGGTGAAACATTTGTTTGTACAGCCAAGGTGGATCTAACCAAACGCGGCAAAAAGGTTCATCAATTATCTGAATTTGAGATTTAAAAGCACAGCTTAAGAAGGGAAGTTGAGCTAGAGCGCCCAAACCGCTGTAAACAGTAATCGCCCACCGCCAAGCTGTAAAAGCCAGTTTCAGGGGCGACTGCGGTCGATCGGCAATTTCTTCGTTTAAATCCTCCCAAAACCAGAGACTAGCAGGAATTAAGGCCCTCCCAATCACCGACGACACAAAGCTCACAGGCAGCGCAGCCATCATCAGGTAAAGTGTAATTGCCAGCAAACTCGCCACCCGCCAATAAATAATTGACAAACGGACGATCGCCTCAGCTTTTGCCACAACAGCCCAAATCAGCACTACCAGCGGGATCGAAATTGTTAATAACACAGACAAGCGGTAATCCATCCACACTAGCGGTTGAAACCAAGGCCCGGTGGCTGCCAATAAAAGACTCAACATCTTTGGGAAAATATACTCACTTATTTGTCACAAATTTTACTACAAAAATGCTAAAAAATCAGCAACCAGAACACGGTCTTAATGTTTTAGTTACTGCTACCTTTTCTAAGGTACTTGGCGCGCTTTGAAGGGTACTTGAGAGACGATAGACGGCAATACGCTTGAGTTAAAACTGTTTATTCTTCAGATATCTCCTTCCCATCCTCGCCCCCCTTGGGGGACGCAAGAGCAAATTCTTGTCCCCCAATGGGGGCGAGGGGGAAGCTGGCGGATTTGAACCGTATTGGGATAGAGGGCAAATCTCGCCATTACCTAAAGGCTCAACCCCTCAAATAAAATTCTCCCGCGCCAAAAGTTAGATTTCGGCGCGGGAGGGAAGGCATAGAGCTAAATGGCTCGTTTATTCCTCGTAGATGCGGCACTCAGCAGCGTCAGGATTGTCGTCGCAAAATTTTTCAAAGGAATTCTTAGGTTTGACTTGCTTTTGGTGGGAAGCTTCTGCTTGCAGTTCTTCAACTGCGTCCCACGCCGCCGCGCATTCCCCGGAAGTAGCGCCCTTGGCGTCACAGACGGTACGAGCGCTTTCTAGTTCTTCTTCAATTTTTTCTTGGATGTTGCCTGCGGGTGTTGTTGTCATAAAAATTGTTGGTAGGAAAGTGTAGGAGAATATGGTTGTCCCCGACCTATTTCTAGGTAATGTTAGCACGCGCCTTTGTTTAGTGAGCTTGTTCGGCTAACGGCACGTCCTTAACCCAAATAAAGATGTTGCCGGGTAAGGTTCGAGCGTCACCGCTCTCCCCTCCCCTAAGAACCGGACGTGAGGCTTTCGCACTCATCCGG
>NZ_JAUBTL010000090.1:10971-22456 GCF_036702475.1 Microcoleus sp. D2_18a_B4 | reverse complement strand
GTTCCGTTCTGAAGGAGAGGTAGGAGTGGTAACGCTCCTATCGACTCTAACTCCGTTGACCGTCAGGTTAGTTCACGCATCTTTCACAAACGCGGGAAAAGCATCAAATCTTCTCCCCTTCACCCCCATTGCCACAACATATAATTTATATGCTCCGCAGTTGAGGAGAGCGAGTTTTGTTAAAAAACAATTAGTCAGGTTTGTCGTGACGACGGAACTCCTCAAAATCTTCAAAAGCTGACGGTTAACCATTAGATAATCGGTGCTTAATCCGACGTGGTATGAACTGTCTAGACTTTCGTCAGCTTGGCTTTGAGCTGGTATCTGACTGTTGCATAAACCGCTTTATAGGAAGCCTCAATGCTGTAT
The DNA here is from genome assembly GCF_036702475.1 of Microcoleus sp. D2_18a_B4. Classification (NCBI taxonomy): domain Bacteria; kingdom Bacillati; phylum Cyanobacteriota; class Cyanophyceae; order Oscillatoriales; family Microcoleaceae; genus Microcoleus; species Microcoleus sp. D2_18a_B4. Next base: position 22,087 of record NZ_JAUBTL010000090.1, on the reverse strand, counting down.
TCCTGCTGCAACCACTCTTGAATCTCTCCATAGCTTTTAAAGCCTTCCTGGGGGTTGCTGAGGCGCATTGCCAAACTAGCGCGGGCCAAAGGAGGAATGGCAGGCTTGCGGCCGCCGCTGTGCTTTGTTTCGAGGAGTCCTTCGAGTCCGTCAGATCGGTACTTTCTCAGCCACCGCTGCACTGTAATTCGATTTACCCCGATCGTCATTGCCAATTCTTTAACTGTCTTAACGTGACAAATTTTGAACAGGTAAAGTGCTTGAATTTTTTGAAAGCCACTTGCCGTTTTTTGTTCAGTTAACAGGTTTTTTAGTTCTTCACTTGTCTCTGTGATGCTAAGTTTACATACTCCAGCCATATTAATTCCCTCACGATTCGCGTTCTACAATACCTTTGTTTGACAATGGAGCAAAAGCTGCTCCTATCCTAAATGCTGACCTTTTGTTTGCCCTGAAGCAATACAAAAGCGATGGTTCTCATTAAACTTTTTCCTTCCTGGAGGCACTCAGACCCTCAGAAACCGGATTATTTTAACCTGGAGCAAGGTTGCAACGATTTTTTTTGGTAAAAAACCCGGTTTCTGGGTCAGTTTTGTATTTGATGGACAAGCGTCATTGCTAATACTGATAGCCGTTAACCGATCGACTCTAAGATTAGCGGCAATAGGTGACTCTTAAGGAATACCATTTATTCTTTTATTGTTAAACATCTATCATGGTTTTCCTGGTATCTCTTGGTAATTTTTGCGAACGTATGGGCGATTTTTAGTCATTAGGTGCTAGCAAACAGGCGAATGTCTGTACACCAGCGATCGCATTTTTATACAGACATTCCCCTAGTCCCCGAAGTGCATTTCTGGCTTTCGCTGTGCGAGAAATATTGATACATCAACACTCTCATTACCCGGAGCGGGTAGCGCCGAGTGACGTTGCAACCGACTTTCACAGCAAGCGGGCAAGTATCCGTGAAACTACTGGCTTTATCGCCAATTGAGTAAAACACGACGAGGGTGGCATTGTCAATTTCTCAGCATTACAGTATAAGTATCGGCTATTTTTGCCCGCATGCTGTGATCGAAAGCGGAGTTTCTATGTGATCCTACTAGCATTTTTTTGTGATCTTGGTCACATTGCTACTCAGTAAGCTCAACTACCCATAAAAAGTTATGGGTTGGATCGGAGTTTCCACGTAGAATCTTTGGGATTTAGTTAGGAAGTGCGATCGAACTTGTTGTTAAAATTTTTAAAGATAAATTTTTAACCAAAGGGAAAAGAGAATGCAGCTTTGTCCTTCACCCTGACCAAACCATCTAATTTATACTCAAACGTTGCAGATTGAGGGAAGTTTCACCCTGGGTGTGAATATTTCAGAATCTAAAATTGCAGAACATCCGGTGCAACCAGCTTCCTGAGAGTATTCTTCATTTAAAAGGTGTAGAGAAGCCACAATGAACGTTGACGAACTGCTGAAGCTATATGCAATAGGAGAAAGAAATTTTAGCGGGGTCTACCTGCACGAGGTCTACCTCTACGAAGCAGAATTGATCGGAGCCAATCTGTATGAAGCCGACCTGATTGGAGCCAATCTCAGCAAAGCCAAACTCAACAGAGTCAACTTTGGCAAAGCCAATTTGTGCAAGATTAATTTGAGCAAAGCAGACTTAGGTGGAGCCGACCTCACAGAAGCACTTTTACTTGAAGCTAACCTGCATCGAGCTGAGTTGATGGGAGCCAATCTCAGTAAAGCAGACTTGAGCGGAGCTTCCCTGATCCAAGCAACTTTAATTGGAGCCAACATATCTAGGGCAACACTCAGCCGTGCAGACTTGCACGGAGTAAATTTTTACGGAGTAAACTTGCGTAGGGCCGTACTCACAGAATGCGATTTAATTGGGGCAAACTTGAGCAAAGTAGACCTTAGCGGAGCCGACTTAATGGGGGCGAGTCTAATTAGGGCAGACTTGACTGAAGCGATTTTAAGTGCGTCAGACTTAAGCGGAGCCAACCTGTTGGGAGCAAACCTCACAAAAGTCAACCTGAGCGGAGTATATCTTAAGGGTACAACGATGCCCGACGGCACGATTCACGACTAATTTATCAGAAAATTGGGTTGAAAACCCTGTCCTTGTAGGACGGCTTTTTTCCATTGTTAAGTCAAATAACAAATCCATCTTAACAAATGAATATGGTAGAATAACCATATCAGACAAGATGTAAAAACCTACCCCCGGACTGGGGGAAAGTCTACGCCCAAAACATTTTTGAGGAGATATGACTACGCACTCTTTTGTGCCCAGAGTAGTCAGCCTGGGAACCCTAGGGATAGGGATATTAAGACTGAAATGTCTTAAGAATCCCCGTGCCTTAAGGCCGGGGAGTGTCAATTGTTAATTTTTATGGTTGCCGAGAACAGCGGCTAAAGGGTAATGAGCTTTTCATTACCCTAATTTATTGGCAGCGAAATCTTTATTTGACCGAAAGCATCCATGATACAAGCCCCCGGATTCATCCGTCCAGAAATAAAAAACCTGTATCCGATGAAACTTGCCCCCCGAATTTATCCGTGGGGTCAATGATTCAATTCTTTAATCTAAAATCTAAAATCTAAAATCTAAAATCGATTGACACTCAGGTAAGGCCGAGAACTTCAATCTAGGGTGCTGATGGCGCACAGAACTCCTACATACGGCAAGTCAAAAGATTTGTTGGGTGAACTTGTGTTATGGTGATTTTCAATTGCTTCGATAAAAGCTATTTTAGATTTAATATTTTGGATTTGGGACGGTTAAAATGAAACTCAGAATCCTCGCTGCTGCAACGCTGCTGAGCGCGATCGCCCCGATCGCTCCTGCAGCGGCCGAGAACATCCAACACACGCAACAATTACTAGCCACCCGACAGTGCCCCAACTGCGACCTCAGCAGTGCTGGCTTGGTTTTAGCCAACCTAACCGGAGCCAATCTCAAAGGTGCTGACTTGAGATTGGCTAACCTCAGCCGAGCCAACCTCACCGGGGCTGACCTCAGCGGTGCCAACCTCAGCGGCACCAGCCTGTTTGGCGTCAACCTGACGGGGGCGAACCTCACCGGTGCCAACCTCAGCGGTGCTGACTTGAGAAGTGCCTATCTCAGCGACGCCAATTTGCTCAACGCCAATTTAACTAACGCGCAACTGCTCGGAGTTAGAGGAATGCCAACCAATATTGGCACCGCTGAAGACTTCTACCGGTTGGGAGTGCTGGAAGCTCAAGCAGGAAACTACAGAAACGCCATTGATTATTACAATCAAGCCCTGAATCTGAAATCGGATTTAGCAGCCGTTTATTTTGCGCGCAGTATGTCTCGCGCTGACTTGGGAGAGTTCGCCGGCGCGGCTCAAGACGCTGCAATAGCAAACAAACTCTTTGCAGCTCAAGGAAATCCCCAAGGTGAGGAGTTGTCAAAGCAGTTAGGCGAAGCCATTGTGGCGCGCCAAAAGCCTACGGAGCCCCGCACTTCCAGCCGCGGCGACTTTATGAGTCTTCTCGGTTCGATCGGTTCTGTGCTGGTGAAGCTAATCTTGCCTTGACGGTTGCCTAATTCAGGGGAATCTCGATCCAGAACTCTGTACCATGACCGGGTACAGAAACACATTTAAGTACGCCTTGGTGTTTCTCAACTACAATTTGGTAACTGATAGACAATCCTAAACCCGTGCCCCGACCGACGGGTTTAGTAGTAAAAAACGGATTAAATATGTGAGAGATTAACTCTTTGGGGATGCCGTGACCATTGTCAGCAATGCAAATTCCTACCGTTTTTTCATCGATTAATTCAGTGCGAATCCGAATGCAAGGGGATGGGAAATCAGGAATCAAACACTCGGTGGTCGCATTTATATCTCCTGACTCGATAGGCAGTATTTGGGAGCTTAAATGCGTCGCCGCTGCACTTGCCGTTTGAAAGGGAAGATTCATAACTCGCTCTTTTTTTCCCATTTCTAGGGCATCAAGGGCATTACCTATCAGATTCATAAATACCTGATTGAGCGAGCTGGCATAGCATTCTACTAAGGGCAAATTGGCGTATTCTTTAATGATTTCTACGGTGTCGTGATCGGAATTGGCTTTGATCCGGTGCTGCAAAATCAACAGGGTACTGTCGATGCCCTCGTGAATGTCAACGGCTTTTTTCTCGGTTTGATCGCTCCTGGAAAAATTACGCAAAGATACAACTAACTGGCGGATGCGCTCAACTCCGACTGTCATGGAACCCAAAATTTTTGGCAAATCTTCGGCAAGAAATTCGATGTCGATTGCTTCGGAACACTCGCTAATTTCTGGGTGGGGATTGGGGTAGTGCTGGCGGTAGAGTTCCACCAAGCAGAGTAAATCTTTGGTGTATTCGCTGGCGTGGGAGAGATTGCCGTAGATAAAGTTAACGGGGTTATTGATTTCGTGGGCGACTCCGGCCAGGAGTTGTCCGAGACTGGACATTTTTTCGGTTTGAATCAGTTGGGCTTGGGTATTGTGCAATTCTGTGACTGTTTTAGCTAGCTGTTCGGCTTTTAATCGATCGGCAGTTGCTGCATTGAGACTTTCTTGATAAAGTTCTGCTTGGTGAATGGCGATCGCAGCTTGAGCAGCTAAATGTTGCAGCAATTCCTGTTCTGCAGTTTGCCAAACTCTCGGCCCAGAACACTCATGGGCAATCAGCAACCCCCACAATTGCGAATCTTTGCCCATCATGGGCACAATTAAACTTCCTCTCACCTGCAACTCTTCCAAAAATTCGCGGTGACAGGGTGTTAAATCATCAGTATAAATATCATTAATTGCTCGCACCCGTCCGGCTCGATAAAAGCACTCTGAGCCTTCGGGAAAGCATCCTTGTGGAGATGTAATACCTAAAATTGACTGCCACTGACCGCAAACAGCTTCGACAACTACCTCGCCCTGTTTGTCTGCTGCAAATTGGTAGATAACCGTGCGATCGGTATCCAACAAAACTCTGACTTCTCGCACAATCGTTTGCAGTATGATTTTTAAATCTAAGGTGCTGCGAATCTGGTCTCTAACTCGCGTCAATACTCTGGCAAAGTCCAATGATTTTTGCAATTGGGCGGTGCGTTCTTGAACTTGGCGCTCTAAGTTGGCATTCAAAGTTTGCACTTCTTTATAAAGAACGTACTGCCCAATTGCCGAACAAAATTGGCTGCCTATAGCTAAAGCTTGCTCAATTTCCTCGTACTTCCACTCGGGCGACTGACCTTTTTTTATTTCTCGCCAGAGTTCAAAGGATTGTCTGGGAAGGATTTGTTCAGCGCTGGTGTCAAAGCGCCCCGCCCACATTTTTTCGGTATCAATTGCATTGCGAAAAATGGTCAAACAGCCGACTACTTGTTGTTTGTAGTGGAGGGGAATTACCAGCAAACCCCGAATTCGAGTAGCTTGGAAAGCGGGAACTAAAACTCTAAATAGAGGTTCTTTGTATAAGTCTGTAATTATCCCAACAGGGAATTGAGAATTAGTAAAACTCGCCAATTTGGGAAGTTGTTCGGTATTTTTGAATCCTTTAGTTAGCCATTCCTGCCAGAGGGGATGAGCTTCGATCGCCTTAACTTTTTCCCAGTTGGGAAGTGTCGGTTGTTCTCCTGTGGTGAACAGTTCAAAGGTAGCATCACTGTGGCCCGGGGCAATTGGCAATCCTCCCTCAATCTTGGAAGCGGATAACTTTTCACCGTTGATGTTCGGCTGGTTGAGATAGAGTCTGCCACCGCTACCGCCTAAAGCGGTGACGGTGGCTTCTAAACCCTGTTGCAGTTGAATGTTTACGTGACCATATAACAGGGCTGCTATGCGGCTCACGGTAGCTTCGCGGGCGGCTTGAGAGCGGGTTTGCTGGAGGAGGAGCGCGTGGGCTATAGCGCTAGACAATTGATCTGATACGAGCTGAACTACTTCTAAATCTGCTGGTGAAATATGGAGGGGCGCGGAGTGGTGAGACACTAAAAGTCCCCACAGTTCGATGTGAATTTTTTGATTATTTCCTGGCTCGTATCGAGTCAGACACGTCGCCGCATCGCAGATATCTGTTTTGCTGTTTGGCGACGCGATCCTGCGGTGCAAAATCGGCACGACTAAGGAAGATTGCACTCCCATTGCCATCAGGTAAGCGGTGTGGCAAGGATCGAGCGATCTGTAGTGGATCTCTTCCTTTACTAAAGGTTGACCGGTGTCTGCTGCATCGAGGGGACTCAGGACGATCGTCCCTGAGTTAACATCTATTATTGTCCGCTGGCGCAAAGTGACATACATCTCCCTGGCCCTTGCGGGAATGTCGTCTGCTGGAAAGTGCAGTCCTTTCAAGGAAGGGAGATGGTTGTTATTAATTGACTCCGCAACAACTTCTCCACTGCCGTCGGCACTAAACCTGTAAATCATAATGCGATCTGTTTTCAAAAAAGACCGCACTTCTGCTACCGTACTGGTTAAAATATCTTCTAATTCTAGAGATTGGCGAATGCGTTCTGTTATCCGCCGTATCAAAACTTCTCTGTCTAGTTTGTAATGTAATTCTTGCGTATTTTCTCTGAGTTGCATAAATCTCCTTTGGTACTTATACAAGGATAATAAGAAGTTTTGATGTCCTGTTGGAGCGTTCAAACTCAAATGCCTCACCCTGAGTTTTTGACTCAACCGATCTGTACAATTAATCCGTCGCGCACTTGTCAGAGACGACGGTGTATCGCCTCTGGTGGGCTGGGGTAAGTAAAATCTGCGATCGCGCCGGTTTAATCCTTGCCTTCAACAGGCAGAGCGACTTAAGCAAATAGTAATTATTATTTTAATGCTCTTATAAATTTCTCGCAATCTTAAACTCTCACTAGGAGAATTCTTCATTGTTAGGATAAGTTGACATTTGTTGTAGAACTTCATATAATGAGAATTAACGAAAGAATTTGAGCTTCTATCAGCGCCCCTGGTGCTGACTAATTTCTTGGCGCACGCTCATCAGAATTTTACCCAAATGATTTTGACCGGTTCGATCGCAGCCACACCCCCAGTAGTAATCCGTTGGCGAATCCTCGACAATCACTCGATCCCCTGTGGCGAGGAGAATAGCTTGAATGTCTGTATGAGTGAGAAACTTAGTTAAAACTGCTTCGCGCATAATGGGAATTTTCACGGCTTCCCAATCAGCGCGAATCCGGTGGTTGGGATCGCGACCTAATTTAGCGGCTTCTTGAGGAGTTGCTACGGCTCGAATCGCCGCCACTAATCTTTCATCAGTGCTGACAAATTTTTGGGCTTGATAGTAATGTTCCACAGTCAACCAATATTGACCGTGCAGACAAATGTCGTGTAGTGAAAAATTAGAAAAGCAGCCGTAAGGCTCCTCTACTTTATAAAAATAAATTATCATTAGATTTGAAATTATATATTTTACAGGATTTAGGTAGAATTTGACATCCACCCCGGCGTGAACGCACGGGGATTCCATCTATTCAAGCCAGTCAAAAATTGACAATTGCTTAAATTCTGGTGGGTTGACGCTTCTTTGGGTGCTGCTATCCTGGGATAGTCTTATGCTTCCTCCACGCCCGTTTAAAGTCTCCGAAAGTCCTCCGGCGACTAAAATGTTAGTTGCGGCGTTAATATCCCTATCATGAGACGTGCCACAGTTGAGGCAAATCCATTCTCGAATTGAGAGATCTAATTTCCCGATTTTAAACCCACAACAAGAGCAGGTTTTAGAAGTCGGTTCCCATCTATCAATGACTCGAAAATCTCTGCCATATTTTTCTGATTTTGCTTCTAGGAAAGTTCTAAATGTTCTCCAACCTAAATCAGAAATTGCACGGGATAATTTGCGGTTCCTAACCATTCCTGACACATTTAAGTCTTCTAACACAATCGTTTGATTCTCACGAATGAGTTGAGTTGATAACTTGTGCAGGAAATCTGTGCGAGTATCAGCTAGTTTAGCGTGAAGTTTAGCTAACCGATTTCGATAAAATTCATGTCGTTTAGATCCTTTGGTTTTCCGAGATAGAGATTTAGATAACTTTTTCAGCTTCCTAATCCTTTTCTTTAGGGGTTTGGGAGCTTTTATTTTTTGTCCGTTACTCAGAGTTGCAAAGGTTGAAATTCCTATATCGATACCAACTGAACTATCAGAAGATGGCAAGACTTCGGGTTGAACTTCCACGACAAAACTGAGGAAATATCGGTCAGAACTGTCCTTGATGATTGTGACTGAACTGGGTTCTGAGGGCAACTCTCTTGTCCAAATCACCTTAAGCTTCCCAACTTTCGCTAAATAAACCTTCTCACCTTTGATGGAAAATCCTAGTTTAGTGAATCGGGCGGATTGTTTAGATTTCCGCTTTTTAAAACGAGGGGGTTTAACTTTTTGTCCCTGACGTTTCCCTTTACATGAATTGAAGAAGTTTTGGTATGCTTGCTCTAAATCGTTTAAGGATTGTTGTAGGGGAACTGCTGAAACTTCTGATAACCATTCCCGTTCCTCTAACTTCTTAGCTTGAGTGATAAATTGCTTTTGAAGTTCGGCATTTTTCGGTTTCTTTTTGCCTCCAATATATTCAGAAATGCAAAAACCTAGACTATCGTTCCATACTACTCTGACACACCCAAATAACTTGGCTAACGCCAATTTATGAGAGGGTGTCGGATAGCATCGGTAGCGATATCTAGCTTTCATTTGTTTTTGATATTTACTGTCTTTATCTTAACATAAACCAGAATAAAAAGCCGTCCTAAAAGGACGGGGCTTTAAACCCAAAATTTTCGGTAATTATTCAGGCTGCGCCTCAAACACCTTACCGCGCTCTTAGTAACGTGTGAAACCACTTTTTGCCTCCAGGAGTATTTGAGATTGATTCTATAAGCAGCGCGGGGCTTGTATTAAAAAATCCTCACATCGACTTTATTTTAAATAGGAGTTACCCTTTTGAACCCCGTTTCTTGGAAAAAATTCGGTTGAGCAGCGAAAAATCTAGGAATCAACTGGCTTTCTGAGGAATAGTGCGTAATTCCTATTTTTAAATTAACGATTAAGAATTGGGAATGAAGAATAAGGAATTGGGATTTAAGAATATTCCTTCTTCACGCTTGACATCGTTCTAAAACGGCATCAGCGGTACGAACTTTAACGCTTAGTCTTAACGGCTGCTAGTTGAAAACTAGCCGTCTGGTCAACAGGCTTTATTCAAGCCCACATCATACCCTACGGGTTAGTGTGCGGTAGTTGACGTGTAGCTAATTTTGTTAGCTTTCAGAGAAATAGCTGGCGTCCGGTCAAAATCGAGCCATTGGGCGATCTCCCCTGAAACGCCGCCGCCAGGTTTATTGCGAAGCAGAGACGCTTTTTCTACTACCAAAACAGAACGTCCCTGCTTTGCCAAGTGATAAGCTGCTGTGCTACCTGCCGGGGCTGCACCGACAATAATGCAATCAAACATTTTGGGTAATGGGTAACTGGTAATGGGTGATTGGTCATGGGGCAGGAGGAATTCGTAAGTTAATGAGTGTGAAATCTTGAGTTTTTAACTCACAACTCACAAATCATTAAGCGTGTGCTCGTTGTTCGCGGCCGACTCTGAGCAATCTCAAAACTATTCCTATTCCCCCTGCCCAATTTCCCATTGCCTAAACAGTCGTGATATCTTTCTCTTTCGATGCCAGAACTTCTTCTATTTTCGCAATGTACTTGTCCGTCAGCTTTTGAATTTTATCTTGCAAGTCCCGCGATTCATCTTTAGAGATATCGCTGCTTTTTTCCTGCTTGCGAATCGAGTCAACGGCATCGCGGCGGATATTGCGAATTGCAACTTTACCTTCTTCAGCAAACTTACTGGCCATTTTGACAAATTCTTGGCGTCTGTCGCTCGTCAGCGGCGGAATGTTCAAGCGAATAACAGAACCGTCGTTGTTGGGAACGAGTCCTACATCGGACAGGGAAATTGCTTTTTCGATCGAGGTAAGCGCTGTGCGATCGAACGGTTGAATGGTGATCGTAGTCGCATCCGGGGTGCCGATATTGGCAAGGGATTTGATCGGAGTTGGAGAGCCGTAGTAATCTACCATGACTCGATCGAGGAGGGAGGCGTTGGCCCGTCCCGTCCGAATAGTATTAAAAGACCGTTGAGTAGCCTCAACTGCCTTTTGCATATGATCTTCTGCGTCAGCTAACTTCACAAAAACCTCCGACAAGAGTTCCAATAGATTCTCCCATTACAGCTCGATAGATGTTGCCCGACACCGAGAGGTCAAATACCATAATAGGAATATTATTTTCTTTGCAAAGGGCGATCGCCGTACTGTCCATCACCCGCAAATCTTGATTCAAGACGTGGGCATAGGTGAGGGTTTGATACCTGCGCGCGTTGGGGTTGAGGTGGGGGTCGGAATCGTACACCCCATCTACCTTAGTAGCTTTAAAAATGACCTCTGCATCAATTTCAGCCGCCCGCAAAGCGGCTGTTGTATCAGTAGTAAAAAAAGGGTTGCCAGAACCGGCACCAAAAATCACTACTCGTTTTTTTTCTAGGTGGCGAATCGCCCGCCGCCGGATGTAGGGTTCAGCTACTTCTTGCATGGCGATCGCCGATTGCACCCTCGTTGGCACTCCTGCTTGTTCCAGGGCATCCTGCAAAGTGATAGCATTCATCACCGTAGCAATCATGCCCACATAATCAGCCGTTGCCCGATCCATCCCTGCCGAAGCAGCTTTCACCCCGCGAAAAATGTTGCCGCCACCGACAACAATCGCGATTTGAATGCCTTGGGACACGACTTTGGCCACTTCCTGGGCGATCGACTGAACCACTATCGGATCGATGCCGTAGCCCAAGCTGCCCATCAGCGCTTCACCGCTGAGCTTCAGCAAAACTCGCTGATAAACCATCCCCATGTCGCCACTATTTTTTTACTCTTTTTGCCTCCACCATAAGATAGCAGTACGGGTGCATTTTGAACATCAATTGCCCGGAACAGGCATCCTGCTTGTGTTGCAAGAGAATTTGTTTGTGGCGCGGGCTGCTAGGTGAACAGGCAAGATGCCTGTTCCACAACCGGATTTATTTTTTTTCTGTGAATGCTAGGTGAACAGGCAAG
>NZ_JAUBTL010000090.1:0-10871 GCF_036702475.1 Microcoleus sp. D2_18a_B4 | reverse complement strand
AACAGGCAAGATGCCTGTTCCACAACCGGATTTATTTTTTTTCTGTGAATGCTAGGTGAACAGGCAAGATGCCTGTTCCACAACCGGATTTATTTTTTTTCTGTGAATGCTAGGTGAACAGGCAAGATGCCTGTTCCACAACCGGATTTATTTTTTTTCTGTGAATGCTAGGTGAACAGGCAAGATGCCTGTTCCACAACCGGATTTATTTTTTTTCTGTGAATGCTAGGTGAACAGGCAAGATGCCTGTTCCACAACCGGATTTATTTTTTTTCTGTGAATGCTAGGTGAACAGGCAAGATGCCTGTTCCACAACCGGATTTATTTTTTGTGGGGAGTAGGGGTTAGGCACTCTTAGCCCGCCCTTAAAAGACTCAATCCTTGGGAACGAAATTAAGAGCAGCAGAATTCATGCAGTAACGCTGACCGGTAGGTTTCGGCCCGTCGTTAAATACGTGACCGAGATGAGCATCGCAAACAGCGCACAGTACCTCTGTTCGGCGCATGAACAAGGTGTTATCGGACTCACACTTGACATTTTCTTCGCTAACGGGAGCGTAGAAACTCGGCCAACCAGTACCGGAATCGAACTTTGTTTCAGATTTAAATAGCTCAGTACCGCAGCAAATACACTTATAACTTCCGGTTTTCTTGTTGTCGTGATATTCGCCAGTAAAAGCTCTTTCCGTTCCTTTTTTGCGGGTGACTTTAAACTGTTCTGGCGTAAGTTGTTGTTGCCATTCTGCGTCGGTTTTTTTTACTTTTTGAGTCATGATTTGATGTTTGGTTAAGATGTATTTAGCTGTTGAGTGTTGACGGTTAACTGTTAACTGTTGAGTGTTGACGGTTAACGGTATATTGCTAGTTAACTCAGGCTTCCATTAATATTAACCTAATTGGCTCGATATGAACATACCAGGGAAAAGGATTGTCCTTAATAGCCCTCCACTTTTCCTTGAAAACTTCGGCTTGCAAGTGATAATCTTGGGAATCATTGGGAGGCGAGTGCAATTTGAGATATAATGTCACCCGGTGCGGAGTTTCCACAGTCGAGGCGATCCAACAAGCAAAAGTATTTTCACGATCGCACCCGCTAACAAAACTCAGTTGATGAGCCCGAATTCCCACAGAAACTAGAGATTTGGGAATTGGTTCGACTACAGTCAGAGTACAGCCCCAGTCGATCGCCTCGACGAGTGTTTCTGCGATCGGTTTAGCGGCAGAGAAGTTCTTACAGCCAGTCAACTGGGCGACGGTGAAGTTGCGCGGGCGATCGAAAATGTTCTCTTTGGTATCAAAGGCGATCGGCTTTCCCTCCGCCAACACCAACAGATTTTTGCACACCCGGTAAACTTCCTCTAAATTGTGGCTGACAAACAAAGTAATTCCCCGATAATTAGCCAGAGTCTGCATTAACTCCTGTTCCAGTTGACTGCGTAAGTGAGTATCCAAAGCAGAAAACGGTTCGTCTAACAGTAGCAATTCTGGAGAAGGGGCGATCGCCCTCGCCAAAGCCACCCGCTGCTGTTGGCCCCCCGAAAGTTCGTGTGGGTAGCGGTTTTCCAGTCCCGACATTTGCACCGAAATTAGCTGTTCTTTTACCCGAAGTTTTTGCTCGCTTTCGGATAAATGCTGCAAGCCAAACGCAATATTTTGAGCAACAGTCAGGTGAGGAAATAAAGCATAGTTTTGAAACAAAAAACCGATGCGGCGGTCTTTAGAAGCTACATTAATGCCCTGTGCTGAGTCAAATAAAACCTTGCCGTTGACTGCAATTTTACCGCTGCTGGGAGTTTCCAAACCAGCGATGCAGCGCAGAGTCATGCTTTTGCCGGAACCCGACGCACCCAAAACTCCGAGCACTTCCGGGCCGATATCGAAGCCTACATCCAAGGCAAAGCTGGAGAGAGGTTTAAAAATGCTTAAACAAAGTCCGCTTTTGGGTTGTTGTTGGGGTTTTGTGGTAAAACTAGACGCGAATTTAGGAAGATTTGATTGCAGTCTTTGGCTAGAATTCGGTTTGGGCGATATCCTTTGTAAATCAGTCCAAAAATTAACAGCAGTTAGCACGCTCAAAGAAATACTCAGAATAATCAAAACCCAAATACCAGCTTGCCTTATATCCCCAGCTTCCACAGCAAAATAAATTGCCATCGGGATAGTTTGAGTTTGTCCGGGAATATTCCCCGCTAACATCAACGTCGCGCCGAATTCACCCAAAGCGCGGGCAAAGGCGAGAATAGTTCCTGCTAAAATTCCCGGCCATGCTAGCGGCAACATAATGCGCCAAAAGACTTGCCACTCCGAGGCTCCCAAAGTGCGGGCTGCGTTGAGAAGATTGGCATCAATTTGCTCAAAAGCTCCCAAAGCAGTTTTGTACATCAGGGGAAATGATACAACTGTGGCAGTAATGGCGGCGGCTTGCCAAGTGAAAATTATACTTAAGCCGAATTGTAGCAAGAATTGACCGATCGCCCCATTTCTCCCAAACAGCAGCAGCAGTAAAAATCCGACTACTGTGGGCGGCAAAACTAAGGGAGAAATTAAAATCCCTTCAATCAAAGCTTTACCTCTGATGCGAGTTGAAACCATCCACCGGGCGGCGGCTATTCCGAGAAAGAATGTAAAGAATGTGGCGATGGCTGATGATTTCAGAGATATCCATAATGGAGATAAGTCAAATTCCATATTTTGGATTAACTATAGGTAGTTTTAAATAATTTGTGAATGAGATTTATTTTAACGAACCGCGAAGACGCTAAGGACACGAAGGAAGAGAAGAAAGGTTTCTGAATATTTACAATTTTTACCACTAATTAACGAGCTGTACCAAATCCGTATTTCTGAAATACTATTTTAGCCCGATCGCCCCCCAAAAAGTCAACAAACGCTGTCGCAGCAGCCGGATTGCGGCTGTTTCTGATAACTGCCAGCGGATAAACAATGAGCGAATGCAAATTTTCGGCAGCCGTTAGCCGCACAGTTACTTTGTCGGAGGCTGTGGCGTCAGTCGCATAAACTATACCAGCATCAACGTTACCGCTTTCGACGAATGTCAGCACTTGGCGGACGTTATTTCCTAGCACTAATTTTGGCTGTATTTGCCCCCACAATCCAAGTTTATTTAGCATTTCCTGAGCGTATTGTCCGACAGGTACGCTCTTGGGTTCGCCGATCGCAATTTTCTTGATTCTGGCATCTGTCAACTGTTTGAAATCGCTCAAAGCAACACCGTTTTTGGGAGTAATCAAAACTAGGCGATTTGTCAGCAAATTGCGGCGCGTGTCGTTAATTAGCAGGTTAGATTGCTGCAAAGCATCCATTGGGTTGGTGGCGGCGCTGAAAAATACATCTACCGGGGCGCCTTGCTGAATTTGCTGTTCTAGAGCACCGGAAGCACCAAAATTATAAGTAATAGTAAAATTCGGATTACTGCTTTGATAAACAGTTTTGATTTCCCCTAAAGCTTTCGAGAGACTGATAGCAGCGGATACGTTTAAGGACGTTTGCTGCTGTGTTGTTGTTGGGGAAACGCTTTTAAACAAGTTCCAAGCAATCAGCAGTGTCAGCGCTACAGCGGCTGCGACGATCGAGTTGAAAATGCGTTTTCTTTCCACAAGGCTGTATTATAATTTGCCCTAGGCCGATCTACACTATCTGTAGTAGTAAGGTGCGCCGCGCACACCTTACAAGTAGATGCTGTTTGTCCAGGATTATCATCTTCTAATGACTGATGACTGCTGACTAATGACTACGATCGCCATTTGATAGAACAGCCTATTGCCTCTGTAGTTGAAGGCTCAACGGGTTGAATGTTGAGCAATTGGTCGATCGCACTCCGCAGATAAGAAACCTGCACCGCCGCCGGATCGTCAGCGTTGTCGTCAATTAAACCTTTATAGCGCAGTTTGCCGTCTTGGTCTAACAAAAAAACCTCCGGCGTTTTAGAAGCCCCAAAACTTTCAGCCACATCTTGAGCAACATCTCGGATGTACGGGAAGTTGAGTTGATTGTTGGCGGCAAAAATTTTCATATTCTCAAAACTGTCGTCGGGATACTGGTTTGCATCATTAGCATTAATCCCGATTAAAGTAACATCTCGATCTTGAAAATCTGCTTGAAGTTCTTTCATACGATTGAGATACAACTGCACGTAAGGGCAATGATTGCACATAAATATCACCGCGATCGCCCGAAATTTTTCTAAATATCGAGCTAAATGGTGAACTTCGTCGTCAACTCCCGGCAGTTCAAAATCGGGAGCGTAGCCGTTAATGGGAGTACCCGTTGTATCCATTAGTAAACTCATGTTTTCAGGAGGTGAAGAGCAGTATTGGCCAGCATGAAAGATGAAACAATCAGCACGAATAAAATTGGCTGTTGTTTAGCTTTAGCTTAATTCTAGCCTTGCCAACAGCCTATTGTGATGCGTACTTCGCGATTTATCCCTCGTCTGGCTTTAGCCAACCTTGAGCCAGAGCTTGGTATCCAATAAGTTTGTATGCTAATTTGGCGGCGGTAAATTCTGAGACTACAGAGTCTACAATAGGTGCTAATTCCATAATGTCACACCCGATTACTTCGTAGGACTCGAAGACGCGGCGCAAAAATCCGGTGAGGGAATACCAATTTAACCCGCCCGGTTCGGGTGTTCCCACCCCTGGAATTAACGTCGGATCGATGCCGTCTAAGTCGATCGTCAAAAATACTCGCTTAGTTGTTATGCTGGCAATTGCCCGATCGGCCCAATCCGGTTGAGTAGCAATTTCGCGAGCTCGAATCACGTTTAGCTGTTTTGCTTTAATTAAGTCTGCTTCTTCCTTGCAGATAGCGCGAATCCCGATTTGCAGTGTGGGCAAGCCCATATCTACAATACGTCGCATCACGCAGGCGTGGTTGTGAATCGAGCCCTCGTACTCGTGCCGCAAGTCGCCGTGGGCGTCGATTTGCACGACTGTGAAAGGTTCATCCGGGTATGCTTGGCGATAACCTTCGACAACGCCGGCAGTGATGCTGTGTTCGCCTCCGAGGGAGATCACAAATTTATTTTCGGTAACTAGCTGGTGCACTGCTGCTTGGGTGACTTGCAGCATTTCTGAGGATGAAACTGGTTGCCTGTTGCGGGTATCGGCGATCGGCTCTTGTGTATAAATTCCGACATCGTAGCAAACTTCGGAATCCAATTCTTCGTCGTAGCACTCGAGTTGATGAGAAGCTTCTAGAAGTTTGGCGGGCCCGTTTTCGCACCCCCGGCGGTAAGTGGTGGTAGCTTCGTAGGGAATTGGTAAGATAACTACTTTGGCGGTGTCGTAGTCTGGTACAATTTCCGACCCCAGAAACGGTACGACAGCAGTGGAAATGATCGTTGGCATAAGGGAAATTTTAATACAGCAAAGAAGTCAGCAGGTTTAATCGTGACATAATATCGGCTCTAACTGCAAAGTAGTCATTAGTCATTAGTCATTAGTCAGCAGTCAGCAGCTAACAATGCCCCATGCCCCATGCCCTATGCCCCATGCCCAATCTAAAATCTAAAATCTAAAATCGCATGACATCTTCTACTCCCGCTTTGTCAACACTTATTTCGCCTCAAACTTGGCTGTGGAAAGGCTTTCCCATTTGCTACCAGGCTGCGGGTTCCCAGGGGCCTGCGGTGGTATTTGTCCACGGTTTTGGTGCGTCTTGGGGCCACTGGCGCAAGAATTTGCCGGCGTTGGCTGCTGATTGTCGCTGTTATGCGATCGACCTCATCGGTTTTGGCGGTTCTGCTAAACCCGCGCCCAAACTTGAAATTGACTATACTTTTGAAACTTGGGGACAGCTAATTGCTGATTTTTGTCGGGAAGTTGCGGGCGGGCCGGCTTTTTTGGTCGGAAATTCGATCGGCTGTGTGGCAATTATGCAAGCAGCAGTGGATTTTCCCGATATTGCTTCTGGCGTAATTTTACTCAATTGTTCCCTGCGCTTGCTGCACGATCGTAAACGCGCCGAATTGCCTTGGTATCGCAGTTTCGGAGCCCCCATAGCACAAAAGGTTTTAAATGTCAAGTGGATAAGTCAATTATTTTTTAAACAATTAGCAACGCCAAAAACAGTAAAAAAAGTGCTTTTGCAAGCATATCGCCGTCCTGAAGCTGTCAGCGACGAACTGGTAAATATGCTGCTGGAACCTGCCAAAGACAGCGGCGCAGTAGAAGTATTTGTGGCATTTATCAGTTATTCTCAAGGGCCGCTACCGGAGGATTTGTTGCCGCGTTTAAGCTGTCCGGCTTTGATTTTGTGGGGTACGGACGATCCTTGGGAGCCGATCGCTTTGGGGCGAGAATTGGCAAAGTTTCCGGCTGTTGAAAAGTTTATTCCTTTGGAGGGAGTGGGCCATTGTCCCCAGGATGAAGCGCCGGAATTGGTCAATCCTATTTTACTCGATTGGATTAAAGAGCGATCGAGATTTGCCGAAAATCCGCCCCTTTAATCAACAAAGGAATAGGCACTTTAGCTAAGCGATCGGGTTAACTTAGAATTGAGAGTTTTTAGGAGTTGAAGTGGGAGTAATATTTCCGCGATCGCGCCATAGCAACAACGGAATGCTTAACGTTCCTAAAATCATTACAACTCCAGTCAGAATCCAAACTAGCACACGATTGGGGCGATAATCACCTCGCTCAATTTGCCAGAAAACTCGATTATAACGCCATGCTGCTAGGGGAATGACCGCAATCCCAAAAACGACCAGACTCAGCCCTAAAGTTTCGGAGTTGAAGAAGGGAGGGGAGGAAACTTCTTGCTGAGTCACTGTAGCTTGAAATTGACGCAGAAATAAACTGAACCGACTGATCGCCAACCCAAAACCAATTAAAGCCAGTGAAGTTCGTAACCATGCAAGAAAGGTGCGTTCATTGGCCTGATGTTCGCGCTGTCGGTCTATTTTAGCACCCTTGTTCATCAAAAAAATGGGCCTGAAACCCCGTCCTAAAAGGACGGCTTTACATGAATTTTTGTTAAGGCATACCCTTTCACACAAGACGTGCTAGTATGTGAAACAGCGTAGTTAAGGTCAGCATGACACTCAAAGCCTTCAGCTATCGATTCTACCCAACGCCGGAACAAGAAAGTTTGTTGCGACGTACTTTAGGTTGTGTTCGTTTGGTCTACAACCGTGCTTTAGCAGTAAGAACAGAAGCTTGGTACACAGAACAGAAACGAGTAGGATATGCTGAGACTTCTTCAATGTTAACCGAATGGAAGAAAACTGAAGAACTAGATTTCCTTAACGAAGTTAGCTGTGTGCCATTGCAACAATCCTTGAGACATTTGCAAACTGCCTACACCAATTTTTTTGATGGACGGGCAAAATATCCTAACTTCAAAAAGAAGCGCAATGGTGGCAGTGCAGAATTTACTTTCGTCAGCATTCAAATTCAGGGATGGGCAAGTCTACCTGGCAAAAAGCACCCAAGCGCTACCAATTCGCTGGAGCCGTACACTACCTGATGGTGCAATGCCATCGACTATTACAGTGAAGCTTGCAGCGTCGGGCAGGTGGTCAGTTTCTCTGCTGGTAGATATTGAAATTGAAAAATTACCCAGAACCGATAATCAAATTGGTATTGACCTGGGAATCACAAGCTTACTCGCTTTAAGCACAGGCGAAAAGATTGCCAATCCCAAAGGATTTAAGGCAAAGTATCGCAAGCTCGGAAAAGCGCAGAAAGCTTTAAGTCGTAAGCAAAAGGGATCGAATAACCGTTACAAAGCACGGCTTAAGGTAGCGAAAGTGCATCAAGAAATAACTGATGCAAGAAAAGATAATCTTCACAAGTTAACAACGCGGTTGGTGCGTGAAAACTTGCGCCATCGCCGTAGAAAACTTAGCTGTGAAGAATATGATCGGGAACCCCAAACTCGCTCTAGCTATAAGTGACGCGAGTTGGGGTGAATTGGTCAGACAACTTGATTACAAGTGCGATTGGTATGGTCGCACTTTAATTAAAATTGACCGTTGGTTTCCGAGTTCAAAACGGTGTGGAAATTGCGGACACATCGTTGAAAAAATGCCGTTGAATATTCGGGAATGGGACTGTCCTAGTTGTGGAACGCACCATGACCGAGATATCAACGCGGCAAAAAATATTTTGGCGGCAGGGCTTGCCGTTTCAGTCTGTGGAGCGACCGTAAGACCCCAACAGAGTAAATCTGTAAAGGCTGGTGCGAAATCCCCGTCAGGGACAGAAGCAGAAACCTAAATCGTGAGGTTTGGGAATCCTCGCCCTTATAGGGCGGGGTGGATGTCAACACCAAAAAATATAGTATCGGTAAATCGACAAAAAAGCGATCGCCTCCATCTCTACCAACAGAAAAGAAGAGGACACAGCAATGCTGTGTCCCTACAAATACCCCTGTTAAAATCCAGTTTAAAAAGACTTAGCCGCACTGCCGGACTGAGCCTTTTTGTCCAACCAATCCTTACCCAATCTAATTGTCACGTCGGACTGCAAAGAACCCGTACTCTCAACCAGCACATCTCCAAAACCCAAAAACTGGCGAATTGCTTGAGCACCTTTAAGATCGCCCTGTTGAGCTACTAGAGTAGTTACCTCCAGCGGTTCGGGCCAAGCTTTATAAACCTGAACATTCCGATAACCGGCTTGAGTCAAATTATTGACAAAAGCTTCAACAGCCGATGGATCTCCGGTACTATCTTGAATCGCCACCTTCAGAAAAGTCGAATCAGCATTCTCAATTTGCCAAGTATTTTGGCCGAAGTCAAAATGTTCGGCCACCATAGTTTCGATGGCATATTGGTCTGGCAACCAAAAACTTGACTTGTAGTCCTTAGAATCGCTAAATTTGCCGGGAACCATCAACATCTGCACGCCCGCGCGATCGGTTTGAGTAGCAAAACCCGCCAAAGCCACCAATTCTTCTATACTCAAATTCGTGTCCAGGTGAGACTGAATCACCGATAAAATCTTCGGTAGTCGAGACAGCAAACCTACATTTACTTCCTGTTCCACAAAAGCCCGCATCAACAATTGTTGGCGCTGCACCCGCCCGATGTCACCCAAATCGTCGTGTCGGTAAAGCAAATATTGCACGATTTGTTCGCCGTTTAGCTTCTGCTTGCCAGCCTTTAAATCTATATATAAATGCTGACTATGATCGGTATACTTCATGTCTTTAGGGACATTAATAGTAATGCCGCCCAGGGCATCGACCAAACTTTTGATACCATGAATATTAACTGTGACATAGCGGTCAATTCCCACACCGCCCAGGAGTCCGCTGACTGACTTCGCTGACGAAGCTGGGCCCCCGTGGTAATTAGCTTCGTTTATTTTCACCTCCCCTCTACCTTCAACATAGGTGCGGGTGTCTCGCGGAATGGAAAGCACGCTTAACTTTTTATTTTGAGGGTCAAACCTAACCAACAGCATGGTATCGGTTAAGCCCTTAAATGAGTTTTCCCAAACCTCGTGTCCGACATTTTTGTTGACACTTCCTTCGATGTCAGAGGTCAGAACTTTAAGTCCTAAAACTAAAATATTAACTGGCCGAGTCAGCTCCGGCATCTTCATGTTGAGCTTTGCCATGTCGCCTTGAGAAAATACTGCTGCTTCTTCAGGGCTCAACTTTTGTTGCTGAAGCGGCGTTGTAGAAAGGGAGACGGCTAGCAATGCTCCGGCTGTGGCTGAGAGCATTGCTACTCCAGCCAAACCAAAACCAAAACCCAGCCAGCGGCCTCGATGGGGCTGGGAAGCTTTTTTGGTTGCAGGTTGAGCAGTTGATTGTTGGATAGGGTCTTGATTAGGAATTTTTTGAGCTGGCACTGGCTTCCTCACACACAACAAAAATAAAAAAGATAATGGCAATATGTAGTATCAAGCTGAAGACGCACTCAATCAATAGGGTAGGGGCTTAAAAGAACCCTAAATTATGATAAATGTTTGCCCACCACTTGCTCGGCTACGCGGCTAATTCCGGGCAACCATAGCGGTTGACGCTTCCAGAGGCGAACCATCAGTCCCAGAGCAACGATGAAATAGCTGGTTGTTAGCAGGCTACTCATTAATAACATGGGAAGTGTCGGAGATTCCGCAGAAATCGCTCCAGCTTCTAAAAGAATATGTCCTAAGAGCCAACTAAAAGCAAGGGCAATTGCCAAGCGGCTGATGGCTTTGCGTTCGGGACTACCCTTACGGCGGTAAAGAGTCCACAGGGCGGGGAAAAAGCCGATGACTGGGATCATTAATACAAACAGACTGGCACGATCGAGTTCAGGATTTTCTAAGGGATCTGTATTTTTCATAAAAAAACTCGGTAAGTGGCAAACTCAGCGACTTCAGTCCTGAGAGGAAAACGACTCGGCGATTTCAATCGCCTTGAATCTTTCCCCTTTCGGGTTGGAGGGGTATGGTTGCCCCTCCGATGAGGTATGGTTGCCTCAGTCTCCCTTGCGGGGTAATGTTCGCCTCGACCTGGTTATAAAGGCTTGTTAGACCTGCGACACTGTTTCAGTGACTTTAAAACTGTTTAATCGCAGGTGACAGAGCCCAAAACTGGCGGATCATTCGCCGGTGTCGTGACCTAAATAACGTCTCCTCTTGCGAGGGGTCTGGTCAGCATAGCTTGCTCGATTTCTCTTACAAGCGAGCGTGGCTTTAGCCCGCTCGTTACTGACAATTCGGTACTCAAAATTTGCAGAAGGTCAGATTTTCCACACAACTTATTTGTTAGAGGGAAAATTTATATCCTAAACCAAAATTCGGATAGCAGGGCTGGGCGCGATCGCCAAACTTGTCTAATTACTAGAAACGCCTTTATTGGAGTAAAGCGGAGTTAATTGACGCATATTGATAACCATCTTGTTTGTG
>NZ_JAUBTL010000089.1:0-23174 GCF_036702475.1 Microcoleus sp. D2_18a_B4 | reverse complement strand
CGATCGTCAAGCGGGTAGGCGATCGCGCCAAATATACCTGTAGGGGCAATCCCACGCCCGGTTGCCCCCTCAGCGCCAGGGCGGGCACGGGGGCACCGCCCCTACGGTAAAATCGATTGAGCAATGGCACGATCGTCAAGCGGGTAGGCGATCGCGCCAAATATACCTGTAGGGGCAATCCCACGCCCGGTTGCCCCCTCAGCGCCGGGGCGGGCACGGGGGCACCGCCCCTACGGTAAAATCGAATTGATATCACAAGGGAATTATCATGAAGTACGACGCTGCTAAACATCATCGGCGTTCTATTCGCCTTAAGGGATATGATTATTCTCAAGCGGGAGCTTATTTTGTCACTATCTGCATTAATGGTGGTTTACATACATTAGGAGAAATCCGCAATAGCCAAATATATTTGAGCGAACCAGGGCTGATGGTGCAAACTGTGTGGAATGAATTGCCATTGCATTATCCAGGTGTAGAAGTGGAGGCTTTTGTGTTAATGCCAGATCACTTTCACGGAATTATTATTTTGACGCCAGACAATATTTCTGGCGAGAACCCTCAGAAACCCATGACATTGCCAGATGTGGTTCACCGCTTCAAATCGCTGACAACTGCTAAATACCGGCATGGTGTTGCGAATTTAGGCTGGACACCTTTCCCCAAAAAATTTTGGCAGCGTAACTATCACGAACACATTATTCGCGATGAGGAATCTTGCGAAAAAATTCGTGAATATATCCTCAACAATCCAATCGCTTGGGAAGATGAGCCTTTGCATCTAGAAAAATACCACCCCCAACCAGATATGTAGGGGCGGTGCCCCCGTGCCCGCCCCATCTGGATGTAAGGGCAACCACAGATCGATCGCACTTTTTGAATTAAGGGCGATCACACTTTTTTGAATCCCAGATGAAAACTGACACGAAAAAGCCGATCGCTATTGCTTAAATAAAATTTAACGACAGTTTATTTCTCACCAGATTATGACTATCATTGAACAGATTTACGCGATCGTCAAAACCCTTCCCGAAAACCAAGCTAGCGAAATTCTCACTTTCGCTGAGTTGATTCGTGCCAAGTACCTGAATGAGAACCAATCCACCGACACAGTAGGTTCTTTAACTCCTTCGACAGAATTGGTTTATTCCCTAGCTGGAACATGGGCCGAAGACTTTCCTACTCTGGAACAGATTCGTGCGGAGTCGGGGGAAGACATCTTGCGGGAGAGCTTTTAGATGTACATTTTGGATACAAATACATTAATTTACTATTTCAAAGGACAAGGACAAGTTGCCCAAAACATTCTGCCATAGTAAAAACAGCTTTATGGTGGAAAGTAGCGATAAATATCTTTCCGGTGAAGCACCCTGGCAAAAGTAAGAGTTTCGCCATCAAAATAAAAACCTATTCGATAGTCTCCAACCCGAAGCCGATACGCATTATCATCACCTTTCAATTTTTTTAAGTTAACAATTGTTTGTAAATCATTACTATTGGGAATTTCCGCAAAAGCAAAATCCTTGATTTGCTCAAACACAGGCGTACTTTTAAGAGCTTTTAAATCTTTCAAAAAACTGGGTAGATATTCGACTTTCATTCACTTTCCAGTTCTGCAAGTGCTTGCTGTAAATTTAACGGGTTTTCATTTTTTACTTCGCGCATAGCCTGGAGAAGTCCTTTATCTTCGATCGCTTCTAGGAAATACTGATAGTCGGTATAATCTAGAATAACTTGACTAATGTTGCCTTCGGCATCGAATATCAATTCTTTAGCCAGTGGATAGTCTTCTATTTTCATACACTTTTATGGTGAGATGAGTTATGAGGGAATGATGCTTCTATTTTAACAGCGATATCTCAGAACCAGATGAAGGGCGATCGGGTATGTTGGTTATTGGGTCTAATAAAATTTGTCCGGCTTCGTTGACGAGAACGCGATACTCTGTTGACTTGGGTTCGAGGTTTAAACTGAGGTGTCCTTGTGGATCTGTGCTGATTAAGTTTTTCAGAATCCAAAACATATCTTTCAGCTATTATAAAGTTGGGTAAAACTCGGTTGGTTGAGTTTTAATTAATTATAACAAATTAGATGTTGTTTGTCTATTCTGATTTTAAGGGCGATCACTCTTTTTGTCGTAAGGGCGATCGCACTTTTTTGAACCACAGACGAGCGCTGGTTTTTGTCAATTTTGCAGAATGTATTGACTGATAATATTTTTGAGTTCTTGAGGAGCTTCTTTGGCAATCGCCGCTCCTAAATCTGGACGCACAACCCACCACCAAACCAGTTGTTCTAAACGATCGGGAGGATTTTCATTAGGACACAATTCGATCGTACTTTCATTGACACCAATAATGTTAGCACAAAGGTCATTAGCAATGCTAACACGAGCGTCTAGATTTTCAAACTGTACGATGTCTTGCCAGCTAATTTCATTGGGAATAGAATTGAGGATTGATTGGATATCTAGAGTCAGCATTAAACTGTTCCTCCGAAAGCTATAATAACTCTAATGCCAAAGTCTTGTTGTTCTGCAAAAGATTGAGTGCTGAGCCACCCTCTCACGGTTAGAGTATTCGTACCTGTTAATTCAGGTTGGACGGAGTTGTAGAAATTGGTAATTTCCTGATGAATTGACCCAGTACCGTGTTCTAGCCGGACGAGATTGCCTGTATTGTGTATTGCTTCTGCCCCGAATCTCTGTAAATTTGAGGTTGTTTGCCCAACTATATGATGCCACGCTAACCCCGCTCCTGCCACCCCGATCGTTCTTTTAAATTCACCAAAAGTTTGAAAGCCTTGTCCGGGTGTTATGGGTGAGATGACTGTCCTTGATTCGAGTTCTCTAGCTAGTCGTCTCGCTATTTCTCGTCGAGTTTCGTCGGTCATTTATGCGAGTTAGCTTTCACTGCTGTGATTTAATTTTATCATGGATGAAGGGCGATCGCACTTTTGGTCGTAAGGCCGATCGCTCTTTTTAGCAACCGCAGATGAACGCCGATGGATGTGGATGGGGGAAAGGCGATCGCGCTTTTTGTCGTAAGGGCGATCGCACTTTTGACCAACCGCAAATGCAAGGTGATGAACGCGGATATATCGCCACTTAAGGATGAGGCGTAATTGCAATAACTGTAATAACTCCTTTCTCCGGGCCATAATACCAGAAAACTCGAAACGCTGCTGGGGTTTTGTTTTCGACATAGGCCTCAAATACTTCCTCTTCATTAGGGCCAGATAATGTATCGTATTTATGAGTTTTCAAGCTGGGATGGCGTAAATTAGTTGCCATTAATCCCAGTGTTTTCAGCACTTTATTGTATTTTTTAGCATCGAGTTCCTGAAGATTAACTAAGCTATCTCTAGCTGAGGAAGAAAATTCTATCCGAAAATTCATTCCTCTTCAATCTCCAAATCGGCATATTCAGAAAAGTCACCCAAATCATGTACTTCACCTTTAGCGGCTTGCGCGAGGCCGCACTTAACGGCGGCTAATACTTGGGGGTTTTGCCACAACCACTGTTCGCGATCGGGTATGTTGGCTATTGGGTCTAATAAAATTTGTCCGGCTTCGTTGACGAGAACGCGATACTCTGTTGACTTGGGTTCGAGGTTTAAACTGAGGTGTCCTTGTGGATCTGTGCTGATTAAGTTTTTCAGAATCCAAAACATATCTTTCAGCTATTATAAAGTTAGGTAAAACTCTCAAGGGTAGAGTTTTACTCAATTATAACAAATTAGATGTTGTTTGTCTATTCTAATTTTAAGGGCGATCGCGCTTTTTGTCGTAAGGGCGATCGACCTTTTTAGCAACCGCAGATGAAGGCGGATGGATGGGGAGGGATTAAGGGCGAGCGTCCTAATCCGAACCGCAGATGAATGCTTTTGTTTACGCTAGTTGATAGCGTGGGGCACTATTTTATCGCTAAGCTGTTGTGCATTTAAATTGAATGTCAAAAAATAATCTAAGTATTGTGGGGTAGGCGTCTCGCCCGCCCTGAATATGCAATTTAAATGCGTGACAGCTTACTCAATATTGCGTTTTTTAATTTCTTCCTGACTGCGCCTAGTTTCTTCGGGTGACATAGCTCCTTCAACTTTAATTGTTGTATTTACTTTCTGCCCAGTTGGAACAAAAATACCAGTCACACCTAGAATCCCACTAGCATCGTAAGCAAAAGTAATTTCTACTTCCGAACCCTCGGGTGAAGGCGGAAGATTTTCTATCAGTGCTGTTCCCAACTGCGTGCAATATTCTGGATCTTTATCTTCTCCTTCCAAAATTTTAATCTCTACAGCAGGCTGATTATCTCTAACAGTTCCATAGCTTTGTGAAAATTTGCAGGGAATCGTACTATTTTTGGGAATAATTACTGAATTTTCTGGTACTCGACGGTCATTGAAACAGACGACTCCTAAGCTATGAGAGCAAACATCCGAAAATTGAGGCAAAACTGTATTGGGAGTAGGAATTGCCTGACCCGATTCAATCGCCAAGCTCTGAGCTAAAATTGCCGCACCTTGAGCCACAACTTCATCAGGATTAACTGTTTTCAGTGGTTCTTTTCCAAACAATTTTGTTAGCCGTTTGCTAACTGCTGGTATGCGACTTGAACCTCCTACTAAGAGAACATCATCAATTTGTTGGGAAGTTAACTTAGCCTCCTCTAGAACTAATTCAATATTCATTTCGGCACGAATTATCAAGTCGTCAATTAAGTCCTCAAACTTAGCTTGAGTAATTTTAAAAGTGGCTTGACGACCTTCTACATCAAGAGCAATTCCCGTTTTAGAAGAGGAAGACAGCCGTTTTTTGGCTGCTTCTGCTTCATTTCGGAGTCTTTGCTTACCAGCTAGAGATTTTAAAGGATCGAATCCAGTTGCTTTTTGAAATTCTTCCTGAAAGTAAGTGATTATCCGATCGTCAATATCTTTTCCGCCGAGTTGATGGTCGCCACCAGTAGCAATTACATCAATTTTTTTGCCATCAACGCGCATGATGGTGACATCAAATGTACCACCCCCAAAATCATAAACGAGCATTGTTTTATTTCGGACTTCGTGGCTAGCGGTAAATTGCATTGCCGCCGCAGTGGGTTCGTTAATAATTTGGAGTACGTTTAATCCCGCAATTTCTCCTGCTTTTTTAGTCGCCATCCTTTTGCGATCGTCGAAATAGGCGGGAACTGTAATTACTGCATCCCGAATTTGGGTATTGAGATAGGATTCTGCATCGTTTTTGAGCTTTTTCAGAATTGAAGCAGAAATTTCTTCAGGTCGCCAGTCTTTTCCCTGTTGGTTTATCAGATAGTCATCACCCATACGACGCTTGATAAATTGCACGACTCGATCGCCCTCTGAGACAGCAACGTTTTTCGCAAAAGTACCGACAGGTATGCTGTTGTCATCATCAAAAAATACAACTGATGGGGTAATTCTCTCGCCTTCACTGTTAGGAATAATTTCAGCTTTGCCATCTTTCATGTAAGCCATTGCTGAAAATGTTGTTCCTAAATCAATGCCAATAACAATGCTCATCACATAATCTCCTATTGAAAATAAGTTAAACAAAAAAACTACCAATTTAGCTCTTCAGAATCACCTTCAAAGCCAGTCGCAGCGTCCAAGGCTTTAATAATCACTTCGTCAAGAGTGTTTAAGAAAATGTTATTTTCTAAAGCCTCATTGACGACTTTTTGTACAGTTTCTTCTCTGAGATTTTCCAGATAAGCTTCTCGGAGACGTTGTTTAGCCTGAACCATCGCTTGAGCGATATGACTCTGGAAATCTAGCTTGAGTTTATTGGCAAGAAATTGATCTGCAATTAGTTGTAATACCTCCCGATTTTTGTTTTTAAACGTTGTTTTGTAACCCTCTAATAAAGTATTGAGGAGATGGGAAGGAAGGGGACATATACAGACTAATTTTCTGATATATGCCAGTTTACCTTCTTGGGTTACTTCTAATAAAGCTGTAACTTCTGGTCGTTCCGTTTGGGGCTGACGAGTGAAGAATAAAATTGCAGGTTTATCAAAGGCACTTCCTTCATCTAATAAAACCTGCATAAATCCTACGCGATTATCTAAACCAATATCAGTAATTTTGCGCTCTATTTCCTGACATATTTTTTCTATATCTAGGGATATTGAGACTTGCACTGGGTTTTCGATCGCCTGACCAAAGTCACTAATTCCTAGCAACATACCATCTGTAGTTAGCTGGTTCAGCAATTCTTCATTATTACTACCATATTTTTCTAGCTTTCCGACAACCAATCGATAAGAATTTTCAACGGGAACAAAAATATCCTGACTTGCTAAGTTTAATTGCTCCAACGTAAACTTTACTGGAGATTCTAAACTATCTAAAGTTTCTGTTCTGAGGCTTAAATACTGACGCTCTACTTCAGCTAAATCATTGACTTGGTGATGATGTTCCTGTTCTATTAACTCAATGTTTTGCTGAATAGATAGTAAATCGGTTGACTCTCTAATTGTATCGCTAATACCTCTTAAAGCTACCTGCTGTTTTACTTCTGCGACAGCTTGAAAAAATTCTAAGCGAGTCGAATTAGCAAAATTTTGAATGGCTTGACGTGCTTTTTTGTCAGCATTCTCTACTGATTGCATTTGTTTTAATTCATCCCATACTAAGGTAAACTCTCGCTCGAAATCGCTTCGCATTAATTCTAATTGTTCGGGGTGTCTGTCTTGCAAGTCTGTTAGATATTCGATTAGGCGCGAGCGCAACTCTTGACCTCTAAAACTAAAAGTTTTTAAACAATCGCAAATAGGATCAATTTTTTGAGTAATTCGCAAGCGATAATCCATAAAAAAATGGGCATACTCAGATTGAGTAGATCGCTCTTTACCAAGCAATCTTTCTACTTCCGATGAGAGGCTTTGTTTAGCTTGCTGCAAATTTTCTACAGTCTGGGGAGAGTAGCGATCGAACTCATCTCGCAAGCCCTTAATTTGAGTGTAATAACGAGACATTAGCAACTGACTATCAGCCGCTAAATATTGCAATCCTTTAAGCAATTTAGCTCTGGAATTACCCACATTAACTGCTTCATCGTAAGTTTTGGCAATTGCTGCAACTAATTTAACCTCTTTGGCTAAAATCTCGGTAGCATGGACAATTCCTTGATAGCGACGCTGAAAAACAGTTTCAATCGCTTTATAAAAATCATGGTTATCAATTAAAGCAGTCAAAGTTTTAAAAAAAGCAGACCATTCTGGTTCTATTTCATTTTTGATATCTTCTTTTAGAGCATCTTCTGGAAATGCCAAAGGCTTAAACGTTACTTGGTAACGGTTATGAAAAGATTGCACTAGATTTTGTGCGTGTTGGGTGGGAATAGAAAAGCCATAGTTAGCGATCGCATCAACCGATGGTTGGATATCCCTAATATGGATTTTACCCAAAGATTTTTTATGTTCTGCCAGTAACGCCGAGGATATCTGATCGTAGTATTTGTTGAATAGGATGGAAAAGAACATAAAACTCCTACAAAGGTAATGTTTAAATATCTGTTATCTGGCTAAGACAACTTCCTTATTCAGATGGCGGCCATAACCCTTCATTGGTTAACTCTCCTGTAAATCGCTCCCACATCCGATCTAAATGCTCTCCCATGTTATAGTCTTCCACCATTTCAAACTCCATTGAGTGTACAGATATTCTAGGTTTGCCAGTTTGCTCATCAAAAATTATCTGACCATCATCTCTCCTCTCTGGTGTACCGAATAAATGCCCTTTTTCATCTATGGTGAAGGGATTGTCTATGGAGGTTTTAACTTGAACCCACCACTTTCCATTTTTTTTGAAATAATGGTCATGTGCCACAGTTTCAAATAGTTTTTTTTTCTCTTCTTCAGACAACATCTTTTCTTCAGATAAAATGTTTTTCTCTGGTTCAGATAAGATACTTATCTTTTCTCCAGACAAGAGAATATTTGGAGTGTGAGACCGATCTAACTTAACCTTGTACCAGAGACCCGGAGGGCATTGCCTTGCTTCAGTATATTTGCCCAATTCAGCTCGCTGGGATTCTACTTTTTTTCACTTCGACCTAGAGTATTTCTAGACTGATGCTTAAAGCGAGCATTTTCCTTCCGTTGCCTAGATAGCTTGGCTTCTTGTTCCAGTTCTGCTTGGGTTTTTTCTATGTCTTGCGTTTGGTCGCTAAGAAAATCGATTTCGCTTTTCTTGGCTTGCTCAGCTTTTTCAATAGCTGCCCCATCAGATCCCACGGCTTTAGCTTCTTTGCTCAGAGGCTTCAGCTTTTCTAAATCTTGCTGGTCTGCGGCAATTGCTCCTTCAAAATCCTCCTGCTTTTCCTCAAGTTTTTCCTCAACTTCCTGAAGTTCTTCCTCCGCTTCTTTGTATTTACGCTCTATACTAGCCTGGATTTCCAGTACAGCACGTTCACTAGCTTTATCTCCCTCTTCTGTGGCTGAGCCTTTTAGTTCTTCAAACGCCGCTTTTGTGCGCTCAGCAAACTTGGCTAACACCTCAAGGTTTTCACTGGCATCGTCTCCCTCTTTCTTGAGACCTGCTATATCTTTTTTAATCTCGCTCTGCTTCTTGATACCCATTTTTACTTCCTCCCACTGAAATCATTGATTAGATTGATACTTTGCTTGGTATGCCCGGTTTATTTCTTCATTCAGTAGACCGATTTGGTCGCTCATTTCATAAACCTCATCTTCTAGTCTTAACACTCTCTCCTTGAGATAGGGTAATTTTTTTTCTTTCAAACCGGCAATCATTTCTGTTATTGCATCAAAATACTTACCAAAATTCATTCTGATATTTTCTAGATCGTCGTAAAACGAGATCGCAGCACTTTCGGCAATGTATTGCTCTATGCTTTTTTTGAGCATTTCAGCTTGTTGTGAGTAGTCGGTAAAATACTCCTTGACTTGAATGAACAATTTTTGTAGCAGGCTGGCTTGCCAAGCATCAAACTTTTTTATCCCGTCGATTTTGGCTAGACAATCAACCTTGACTTGCCCCAATTGCTGCTGAAAAAATTGCATCTGCAACTGACCAGATTGTATAGTTTGGTTAGCCAGAACCTCGCTATATATGCCTTGCAGTCGCAAGGAATTCCAAAGTTTTTCGACTTGGGTGTTGAGAGAATCAATTGCAGCAGTTAAATTCTGTTCTAACTCCTCTAGTCCTTCGGACATTAGAGTGACTTGTTTAATGATATCCGCTTCAAATGAAACCGCAAATGATTGTAAAAGTGACTTGTTGGCGCTAACTGCTACCGAACATTTTTGAGTCAGCTTATCTAACTGATTTTGTACATCCCTCACATACTTACTCACCTTCTGTCGGTGCAGGGATTCTTTAGCAGCGATCGCGACCTGATAAAACTCCTTATCCCTCACACAATCTACTAACTCCTCATCCGTTGGCGGTTCCTCAATTCCATAAATTAACTTAGTATTAGGTTCTTTAATGCGAACTGGTTTGTAAGTCCCTTCCATAAACAGATAAGCATCTCCCGGATTTGATCTTGCTAAATCCTCTGATTGAGTACCAGTCAAAAGCATGGATTGTTGGAGAATTTCGCGATCGTCACCTGATACAGTTCTATGAGCTAATTTTACGTTGGTATTTTTAATTACTTCTGGTGAAACCGCGCTAGGTAACTGATCGGCAATAATCATTCCTTCTCCCAAAGCTCTCATTTCTGCCAACATTTTGACAATATATTTGGTAGCTTCCGCTTTCGGATTAGATGCACCATCTTCTCCGCTTGCTTTAGCATCAGTACCAACAATATTGTGGGCCTCCTCAATTACTGTAATATGCTTCAACGGACTACCAGATTTGCGTGTCACCCGCGCGTATTGGCGCAGAGTCGCTAAAATAAACATTGTCATTAAATTAGCTTGCTCCTCATTCAAAGAATCCATCTCCAAAATCACTGGATGTTCCATTAAAGTTGCAATATCGGGAACTGAGGTGCGAGTATTTAGCATATTGCCAACGCTACGTCGCAGTAACCCACCAATTCTGACTTCTAAAGCAGTCTTGAGGTCGCTTTTGATATCAGATGAATATTGTTTAGAATCTAAAATTTCTGTAATTTCTAGATACAGTTCTTGCATTGTGGGAAATTCTCTTTGTTGGCGCATCCCATAGTCTGCGGTATCTTGGGGTTGCCATCCAAGTTTTGCGTAAACTTGCTCGATCGCCTCTGCAAGTAAAGCAGGCATCGGACCAAACAAAGGTAACGCCCCTTTAAAACAAGCCTCTAAAGTTGAAATGTGTTCATCTAAAGTAGTTTTGCCGTAGAAAGCAAAAGGATTAAATCTAAAAGGACAAACTCTTTCATTTCCTAAACTGTAGATTAACAAATCGGATTGCATTTTGTCAATAGATTGTTTTACATTTCTTGTTTTTATATATTGACTTGTACTTGGCTTGGACTCGCGCTTTAATTCCTCTTCTTTATAAGCACACTTTAGCATGGCGCGATACTCCGTTTTTGCAGGTTCAATTACCAAAAATGGAATCCCATGTTCAGTCCAAAGTTGAAATAGCAAATTCAAGACTGCTGTTGTTTTCCCAGAACCCGGAACTCCACAAATAAAAACGTGCTTATTAAAATTGTTCAGCGGCACTAAAGCCTGATTTTGAGATTTTCCAGCTTGCCATCCTAATAAAATAGAATTTTTACAATCTTCTGATTTTAGATCGGTTTCCTTGGGAATACCACTAAATAATACCACTGAATCTGGAATAACAACTTTAAAACAAGCCTGGGCTTCCTCAACTGTAAATAAGCGATGCAGCCGCCTAAACTTGAACCAGGTACTGTTGTCAGCAACCGAGTTCCAGTAATCAGTCCAAACTGCTTCAGGGAATAGGGTTCCTAGTTCAACTGATTGTATGGCTTTGGCAAATCGCGGATCGTTTTTACCAATTCCAATTTCTCGATACAATGGTTGTTCGCTAGATTCTACCCAAAACTCATTCAATAATAGACTGGCGGTGAATTCTTCTTCGGCTAAAACTCTGAGTGAAAATTCATACAAACGACGATTTAGCAACGCCTCTCGTAAATCCTCAAATAGATCGAGTGTTCTTTTGGCGATCGGATCGATAGGTTGATATTTCGTTTCTCCAGAAATCTGTGAAGTTTCTGGTTCATAGGATGTGATGGAGTCCAAACCTCGAAGTAGAGTTTCCAGGGATTTCTGTTCCGTCTCTATCAGCATAGTGGGTTTTATGGCAATCTCAACTACTACTCTTTTTTGATAAGATTCAATTTGAGATACAAAGCCTACTAAATTATTGTCATCATTAGGTTCAAAAGGCTGGATGCAATAGTAATATGAAGGGCTGATATTTTTAGTGCCATCTTTGTTCTTGCGAGGAGCAACCGTTGGCTCGATTTTTTCCTCTTGCTTAATGCCAAAGCTAATAAATTGTACCCAACTTAAATCTAAATTTATGGAACCGACGATTTTTTCAACTTTATAAAAATCTTGCCAAAAAGAACTTTCAAAAATTTTAAAAATTTGTTCTAAATTCTGTTGTGCTAGAGTATCCTCAAAATTAACTCTCACAAAAATTGCTAATTTAAGGTCTTGATTTAGCTCATCAGGATTATAGCTATAAACTAAACTACAAGTCAGGGGATATTGATTGGCAATATTATGCAGCGTGTATAGGAAATTACCCTGCATCTCGGATAGCCGCGATGCCGGATCGTCCCCATACCGAGCATGATATTCTGTTTTTTCCAAATCGGGTAGATGTTTGATTCTATAAACTAATGTTGACATAAGTTAATTTTGGGTACTTTAATTTTGCTTTACTTGTAGAGATGTTTATCTGACATCTCTACATATTTTTGTGTCCCCGCCTATCTAAATTACTGTTAGAACCAATGATATTTATCAAAGTTCATCACATCATTCTTGTTAGAAGCTACCACTGTAGTTTGTGCTATTTTCTCATGCATAAATAACGCGGAACCAAAAAAAGTTGGCATGACTTCTTTACTGGTAACGAAAAATAAATCCCAGAAAATTCTGAGACCTATAAACATCATCCCAATCGTCATACCAATGGCTGCACTAACACCACTTCCCATTTGTCCCAAATGTCCGAACATGGAAAACACAATGATTAGACCAAATACCAAGTAAGCTAAAAAGAAATTAAACGGTTTAATCATGGCTCTAGTAATTAACTGACCTAAGCTGGGAAGTCTCTGATCGTCACTGACAATTTGCATCCCTAATAGACGTTTAATGAGGTCTTGCCCGCCATTTTTATATGCTAGCCATACCCAAGAATAGCCCCAAATTGCCAAGACAACTATGGCCCCCCCAATAGTAGCTAACTGATTAGTACCTCCGTCAATAGCCATTAATGCAAATCCAGGAGAGGCCAAAACTCCATCAAGTGCAAAGCCAAATAACCGATAATAAAAATTCACTCCCAACCACCGCCTTACTTGTATTGAGTTATCACCGATAAATTCCGAAAATTCAATATTATCGCTGACTAATTTTTGTGCATCATCAAAATTTTGTTGAATTTCTTTCAAAATTTTGCGAGCTTGTCCTTGTTTGCCAGAATTTGCGAGTTCAACCACTTCCGATATCCTTTCTGACGCTCGGTCATGAATTACAACGGCCATAAAATACTTCGCCGTTGAATTAGAAGGTTCTTGGCTCAACACTCCCTTGATCAGTGCTTCTGCATCTGCCCAAATTTCATGACCTATGTAGATACTAGCTAAATTTAATTTGTAACCAGAATTATTCGGTTCTAGTTGAATAGCTCGATTAAGCTGAAGAACTGCTTTATCCCATTGCTCATCAGCGGCTAAGTATTCACCAGCATCAGCATACAATTCAGCTTTTTGCGGATTACACCGAATTGCTTGTTCAGCCGCACTGACAGCAGTCCTGTAATCTTTGCCATAGTAATTAGCACGGGCGTATACTTCCCAAGCTAAATAGTCGTTGGGCGTGTGTTGAACTAATTTTTTGCCGCCTTCTACTGCATCTAGATAACGCCCATCATCAATTGATTGCCACAGTTCTAGCAGGGTTGGTATAGCTGCTCCGTCTGGTTGGGGAGGCTTAGTACGTTTCCAATTGGCTAATTCTAGATCGTATTGAGCCTTAGCATCAGGATCGAGAAGTATTTTTCGAGCTTTAGGAATTAAAGCTTGGCGCTGTTCAATCTCCTCACGTTTTTCGTGAGTAGCAGTATTAATACGACCTAGGTTGCCACGAAAAGCATCATTTAGTGCTTTTCGGAGTCTGTCAGTGTCCCACTCAGGTTCGAGACTTAAAAGTTGGTAGTAGTCAACAAATACAGCTACAGCCATTGATAATCTCCTCACAAATATAGTTGCGTCAAAACCAGCAAAGCCCGCCCTGCAAGCCTTCCTAGATATCTATCAGGGCGTTTCTCTGCTTTTTATGCAGTTCGCCCAGTTTTTGTAATAAAACTTTACATTGCTCCAACAGCAGATAAGCTGTATCCCCGATCGCCCGCCAGATGCACCGTCAAACGTAGCTGACAGCCAAACACATCATTTCACAATACTCCACAATCCTGAATCTGTATAGGCTTAACGGCTCACCATTTGGCTCAACATCAAAGGCTCACTTGGCTCATTTGGCTCATTTGGCTCACTTTTTGGCTCACCAAATCATGTAACATTATTTACTAAGGCAGAATTTCCGTAGAGGAGTCCCAATGGCAGGTTTGCTCAGAGCATCCGAAGAAGGGCTAAAAATCATTGACATGGTAAGACGCAATCTCGGATGGAATAAAGCAGATGAGCTCTGGTGTCAGGCTGCTCTCACTTCAAAAGCAACTTTAAAGCGATTTTGGACGCAGCAACCAATTAGACGAGAGACTTTTATACACATTTGCAAAGCTGTAGGTGTGAAAAACTGGCAAGACATTGTTGCGCGAGAAATTCAGGAACCAGAATTACTATCAGCCGCGATCGCAGATATCCCCCAAGACAGTGAAAACGATCGCACTTTCCCCCTCCCCGAAAACTTACCCCCCGTCAGAAATTGGGTACAGCGCACAAAAGAACTCGATATCTTAAAAACTACTATTATTAACTCAGATATCACCGCCATCTCAATAGTCGGATTACCGGGCATCGGAAAAACCAGCCTTGTCAGCCAACTAATTCGCCAACTCCACACAGAAAAAACCCCCTTCACCTGCGCCGCTTGGCAATCCTTGCAATCAGCAACAGGCAAAGCACCCCCCTTCGATCGCACAATTGACTCCCTGCTATTCACCCTCTCCAACGGCGACATTACCGCCGCCGTCAATCCTCAAAATGACTACTTCAAAAAAACCGAAAATCTGCTCAAAATCCTCCGAGAAAAACCTTGCTTACTCGTTTTCGATCGCGCCGACACACTTTTGAAAACAGGAGAGGCAAAAGCGGCTGGTTATTTCGCCGACGATGGTGCAGAATATGCTTGGTTATTCAAACAACTATTAGAAACAGAACATCAAAGCAAAATTATTTTCACCAGTCGCGAAAGCTTAGCCGAATTGCCGTCAACAGTCACCCGCGAAATCCAGCTAAACGGATTGGATCGAGATGCCGCAGTTGCCCTATTGCAATCTTTTAATCTGACTGCAAGTGCAGAAGAATTAGCCGAAATGTGCGATCGCTATTCAGGACATCCCAAAGCCTTACAACTCGTCGCAGCCTTGATTCGAGACGATACCGAGTTTCAGGGAAATGTCGGGATTTTTCTGCACCAGAGAGACTGGTTGCTGATTCGAGACATTGAAAGAGCGATCGATGAAATGATAGCGCGTCTGGGCGACGGCGAGCAAACTTGTCTCAGCCGAATTTCTGTCTATCAAACCTCAGAATATCCGCTATCTTTTGCCGGAATTAGCGCTCAAATGCCAGAAGTTAGCAAGTATGAACTTAAAGAAAATATTATTCAAGCACTCAAGCGCCGACAATTGCTATATTACGATCGCCACCTCAAATCCTATCACTTGCATCCGCTAGTCCGAGAAAAGGGCGAGTATCTGCTAAATCAAAACCCTGAAAATCTCCGTACTGCCCACAGCCAAGCCTATAATTATTATATCAGCATTCCCCTCAAACCTAAATCGGAATGGCAAGATATCGAGGATATTAAGCCCCTAATCAGAGCGCACTATCATGCTTCTCAGGCAGGAGATTTAGATGCAGCCAATGCGATTATTTCTGAAGTCTATGAGTATTTGCGGCAGTGGAATTGTGCAGAGTTAGTATGTGCAAATCTACCGTTGCCATTATTAACTGAAGTAAAAAACATTAGCTTTTCAGAGGCGGGAAAGATGCCCAACCCCTACTCCCCACAATAAAATTAAACTCTTGTGGAACGGGCATCTTGCCCGTTTTCTTATGATTAGTCAGGGCAGGCAAGATGCCCAACCCACAATAAACTTGCTCTGCTGTGGAACGGGCATCTTGCCCGTTTTCTTATGATTAGTCAGGGCGGGCAAGATGCCCAACCCCTACTCCCCACAAGAAATCAGATGTATTGACTTCAACCACTAGAATAAATCCCTCTTTCTTGCAGTTGCTGCATAAAAAACTCTTCCAAACTAGGCTTAGCCAAATTCATCCCAATTAGCTGCCCTCCCGTAGCGCTCAGACTAGAAAGAAACTCCTTCGGCTCGCCCTGCAAATGACCGTACCACAAATCATCATCAACTTCCATATCCGGTATCCATTTTTTCAGGATATTGAAGTGCCCGCCCCTACCTTCAACCCGGTAAGTTTCAGTATTGCCGAGGAGTTCGTCGATCGCACCAATGCAGATTAACTCACCCCTCGCCAAAATTGCCACTCGATCGCAAATCTTCTCCACATCAGACAATATATGCGAATTAAAAAAAATTGTTTTTCCTTGATTTTTCAGCGATAAAATTATCTCCCGCATCTGATAGCGCCCCATCGGATCTAAACCAGACATCGGCTCATCTAAAAATACCACATCTGGATTGTTAATCAAAGCTTGAGCCATGCCGATCCGTTGCAGCATTCCCTTAGAATACTGGCGCAACTGTTTTTTAATTGCCGCCGATTGAGATAGCCCAACTAAGTCTAGCAAATTCGGAATTCGCTGCCGCTGAATCGAGGGGGGAATTTGAAATAACCCCGCCGCAAATTGCAAGAATTCCCAGCCCGTGAGATAATCGTAAAAATAGGGATTTTCTGGCAAATAGCCGACTCGCTGCTTCACAGTGCGATCGCCCAAAGGCCTCCCCAACAGCAGCGCCCGGCCAGAAGTGGGGCGCACTATACCCAGTAAAGTTTTCAGCAGCGTAGTTTTCCCCGCTCCATTTTGCCCTAACAACCCAAAAGTTTCCCCCTCAGAGACAGTCAGAGTGCAATTTTTGAGCGATTCAATTTTTTCATTCATCCAAAAGCCAGTACGGTAGAACTTGCCCAGATTAAATGTTTCCACTACTCGGATAGCTCCGGGCATCTCGGTGGAAGTTGGCGCATCTATAAGAGGTTCCATTTTCGTAAGCGAAATAAGTAGCACCTGATTATATTCTATGGCATAAGTTCAGTAATAATCGCTCTTTTTAATGTTAAACTAATATTACCTGCACTTAAAATTTGCTGAATATGGATCGTTCAAAAATTATTGCTATTATCACTGGGGTGATTTCTATCATTTTAGCAGTTGCCTACCTGCTGCTTGTCACCATCCTCGACTTCCGAGGCGAAATGCTGCCCGCACCTCAAAGTCAGTTGCCAGTCTCCATGCCACTTCAGCAATTAGGCACTGCTAACCCGACTTTGCGACTACATTAGTTATTGGTTATTGGTTATTGGTTATTAATCCTTGCAATAACAACCAACAACTAACAACCAACAACTGCCAACTAACAACTGCCAACTGCCAACTGCCAACTAACAACTGCCAACTGCCAACTAACAACTGCCAACTAACAACTGCCAACTAACTAATAGACATGAATTGCTTTCATCATGTGATATGCAACTAGCAACTGCGTCAAAGCTAGCGGGTAACTTTGCAAAACTTCGCCAGTGGTGCCGATCAGTTTGCCAATTTCCGGGTTGCCTTGGGCGGAGCAAAATCCCCGCAGGTGTGGCAACTCGCTACACAACATCATTTCCAGTTCGTTTACTTGCTCGCTGGTAGCGTGGGAGTCTACTTCCAAAACGTCAACAGGTTTGCCCATATCCCGATCGAGTCCCAAGCGAATTGCAGGTTTAAAGCTCTCGCTGCCTCGACCTAAAATTTCAGTAAAATCAGGGTGAGGAATTGTCGGTCTGAGCACTAAACGGACGCTCAAATTCGATTCATTGTCCGCTTCGGGCGGGTAAAAACTAACTACAACGTCGGCCGATTTGCGCTGAGGACGAATGAAGTCTTCCGAGTCCGGTTCCCGTTTTTTTATTTCTGCAAGCACCTGTTCTTCAGTATAACCGCGCTTCATGATATCGCGCTTAACTTTCCACTGAGTTCGCAACTCTTCGGGAGGAGCCAGATACACTTTTACGTCGTAAGAATCGCGGATTGTTCGGGTTGCGTAACCCAGCAAACCTTCAACTATTACAAATTTGCTGGGCTTGATGTATTCCGGTGGATCGAATGTACCTGTCGTGTGGTTGTAGATGGGTTTGAGAATTGCTTGTCCGGTACGCAGCAGGCTGAGATGCTGCTGCATGATGTCGAGGTGATTGCAGTCGGGATGCAATGCTGTGATTCCGATTTCTGCCCGCTGCTTTCTGTCGTAGCGATGATAGTCGTCAGTGCAAATCACAGTGACATTTTCTGGCCCTAATACTTGGGCAATTCCCCGCGTCAGGGTGGTTTTGCCCGCTGCGCTGTCTCCGACAATACCGAGAATAATTGGTCGATCGCTCATTGTTTTTACCCGGACGCACAATAGCAAATTTTGTTGTCAATCTTAAATCTTATCAAAGTTGTGTTCGATCCGATCGGGAGCATCTCATATTTGTAAAAACACTTATTATGGCTCCTTCCTTCTTCCTCCTTCCTTCTTCCTTCTTCTTCTTTCCTCCTGACTCCTGACTCCTGACTCCTAATTCCAATTTCGAGCTTTGCTGCTTTCATTGAGATGCTCCCGATCCGATCGCTCGGTTCGACCGAAAGCATCCAGGATACAAGCCCCCGGATTCATCTGTGGAGAAATAAAAAACCTGTATCCGATAAAGGAGCCCCCGAATTTATCCGTGGGGTCAATGCTTCAAATCTAAAATCTAAAATCTAAAATCTAAAATCGATTGACTTGAGCCCCCCCGGAGTCTCCCCAATGGGTAAAATTATTGTTATATTTCTTAATATAATGCGGCACAGGAGACTCAGGGAGCATCTGATTAAAAAATCACGCCCATTTCTCAACCGCCCAAGATGTCGATCGTACTTTTGAATCCAACTCTTGTCAGAATTTCGGGCAAATTATCCCTGCAAAGTGTCCGGGTAGTCTCTTTTGTCTTTTGTAGTGCCAATTGCAGCGGTGGGGCTTGTGGGATATTTTTGGTTTCAAAACCAGCCAGCAAGCAGTGCATCAATTCGCCAGTCCATCAATCGACGCCCAGGGCGATCGAATTTATCCGCAATATGAAGTTTTCGCCCCAGCTTTCGCTGTTTTGACAAATTAGTATAATAAATTTGAGTTCAGGAGGCAATCATGCCCTCAGAAACCTGTTTTTTTTCCTTTTGCTTGCCTTCGGCAATGCGTTTTTCTGTGAAAAAAAATAGGTTTGGACGCACCCGTGCGTAATTTATAAATTTAAACAAATCTTAATTTTATTAAGCTTAACTAAGCCCGGAGCAAGCCGATGAATCAACCATATTCAGAAAAATTAAAGGGCCGTGTTTTAATTGTGGATGACAGTCTTAACAACTTATTGTTACTGGAGCTGATCTTATCCAGGAAAGGCTATAAAGTAGAAGCTGCATCTAGCGGGCAACAGGCACTCGATGCTGTGGATTTGGCTCAGCCTGACTTGATTTTGCTGGATATTATGATGCCCGATATGGATGGCTATGAAGTTTGCAGTCGCTTGAAAGCGAGCGATCGCACTCGTGGCATTCCCATTATTTTTCTGAGTGCTGTGGTACAAGCTTCTGAGAAGGTGAAAGCCTTTAATGCTGGCGGGGCGGACTACATTACTAAACCTTTTCAAACCGTAGAGGTAATCGCTAGGGTAGAAAATCAATTGCGGCTGCGGGAACTAGAGTTGCAACTGATGGATAAAAATCTGATGTTGCAGCAGGAAATCGCCTATCGGGAACAGGCAGAAAGGGAAACGCGGTTGCTTTTGGAAACAACCAAGTCTCAGAAAGAAAAAATTGAAGAATTGCTATTAAATATTTTGCCAAAATCGATTGCAGAGCGCTTGCAGGAGGGGCAAAGCATAATTGCTGACAGCTTTTCGGATGTCAGTGTTTTATTCGCCGATTTGGTGGGATTTACGAATTTTGCCTCTCAAAAAACTGCGGCAGAAACGGTGAAAGTTCTGAATCAAATTTTTAGTCTATTTGACGAGTTATCGTTACGGCACGGTTTGGAGAAAATCAAAACTATGGGTGACGCTTACATGGTAGTTGGCGGTTTGCCGGAACCGCAGGAAAATCACGCTTTTGCCATTGCCCAAATGGCACTAGATATGCAAGCTGCTCTCGCTAGCTTCAATGTCGAAAACAATCACAACTTTAGTCTCCGCATTGGGATAAATATTGGTGGCGTAGTGGCGGGAGTCATTGGTTTAACTAAATTTAGTTACGATTTGTGGGGGGATACAGTAAATGTTGCTCAGCGGATGGAATCAAGCGGTATTCCGGGGCAAATTCAGGTGACTCCTGCAGTTTACGATCGTTTAAAAGATAAATTTTGGTTTAAAAAGCGCGGTGCTGTTGAGATTAAAGGTAAAGGAGAAATGATGGTTTATTTGTTGGTGGGGCGAAATTAGTCAGTTGACAGTTGACAGTTGGTAGGGGCGGTGCCCCTGTGCCCGCCCTCTTAGTTGACAGTTGACAATTCCCAATTCCCAATTCCCCATTCCCAATTCCCCATTCCCAATTACCACTCATCGTTTCGTTTGTTGCTGTAAGTTTCCCAATCGTCTTGTTGCGGCGGCTGATACAAGGATTCTGGTTCTATTTCTGGTTCCAATTCGGCTGACATTTCTAATTCGGGTTCCGATTCCTGCTGATA
Organism: Microcoleus sp. D2_18a_B4; assembly: GCF_036702475.1. Taxonomy (NCBI): domain Bacteria; kingdom Bacillati; phylum Cyanobacteriota; class Cyanophyceae; order Oscillatoriales; family Microcoleaceae; genus Microcoleus; species Microcoleus sp. D2_18a_B4. Next base: position 2,921 of record NZ_JAUBTL010000089.1, on the reverse strand, counting down.
AATGTTCAGAGGTTCGACAACGCGGGCGATCGCATCTTTGACAAATGCTTTGACAAACTCGTCTTTCCGATTTAACTGAAACTGCCTTTGCACAACTTCGGCGATGCCACCGTCGCCCCAATCTTGGTCATGGCGGAAATATTCAATAAAACTTTTCCCGGCAATTCTGGTTAAATAAGCCGCACTGACTGCTTGAATTGCTTTGCCAAGTACAAACCCGGCTACGCTTAATTGCAGCGCCCTTGATACTACTTGAATTACGCCTTCAACTATGCCCAAACTGGCTAGGGTTTTTGCTAGAGACAATGCCAATTCTTTCGCGCGATCGATATTTAATTCGCAGCCGTAAATCTTGGCAATTTCTACTACCATTTGAGCGTTAACTGCTGCTGTCGCTAACAAATCCACAACTGGCAAAGGCGTTACAGCAATTACTCCGGCTCCGATCCACTGAAATCGCTCTACTGCCTTATCAGCTTGCCGCCTTCTTTGAGCGTCAATTAACTTGCGCGCTTGGTCTCCCAAGTGCTGAGATTGCAGCAAAATATTGTCCGCAATTAAGTCTTCGCCTTCGGCTCGCAAAATCGCAGCGACGCGCCGAATTAATGGCATAATATCCGGGTATGGCTGAAAAATTGTGCCGTCTTCTAGGACAAGTTTTTGCGGATTGGCGCTAATTGCTACTACATCCATTGCTGATACAAAACCTTTGACTCGCTGCCGCAGTCGATCGAGAATTTCATCTCTGTCGGTGTCGGGATAAAGGTCAACTTTATTAAAAACCACGATCGACCTTTTGCCAATTTCCGCCAAAGTCCGCAGCGGTTCGTACTCGGATTTGCGTAAATCGCCGTCCAAAACAAATAAGATCAAATCTGCCCTCGCCGCCAACTGCCTCGCCAATTCCTCTCTGTAAGTTCCCGCAACTCCCGCTTCCAAGATGCCTGGGGTATCGGTAATTGCTAATTCTCGATCGATTCCTTTCAATTTCAGAGTGTAAGTTTCCCCAACTTCGGTAGTTCCCATCGGCGCGCCCACCTGTCCCGCCATCCGCCCCACCAGCGCATTCACAGCAGAAGTTTTGCCCGCAGAACCGGTGCCGAAAACAACTACTCGAACGCTGCCGCGAGCCATGCTAGCTTCAATTTCGCGGGCTCTCAACAGCAAAGCTTGCCGCGCTACTTCATCTTGAATACGATCGACTTGTTGCCTGATTGCTTTGAGATTTTCCGAAGCTGCTTCACTTTTCACAACAGGAATTTTCGGAGTAATCGGCCGTTTTCCCTTAACTTTCTGAGGGCGTTGCAGCAGCCTAAAATAGTAAACCAGCGCAAAAATTAGCGTTCCCAAAAGTACAATTATCAGGAAAATTAGCAAATTAGCCAGCAGCGGAGAAGCAGACCACGCAACTTGACTGTAAAGCCCTGTTAAGGAACTCACCAGCCCAATAATCAGCCCCAGGGTGAGGCAGAAAGCAGCAATTAAGGTTAACAGGCGCGGCAAAGGCATGAGGGGAGTGGCAAATAAAAGGGTTATGCTGTAAACTACCCGACACTCATGCTTTGCATAGAGTGCGGGCTTTCAGTAGCCCTCAAGACAACTTCCTGCAAAGAGCAGGACATTATCTCGGAACCTCCGGGCAGGTTTACGATCTGCCCCAATGTAGCAATATTTCTTGCTCCATTCACATCGGCATCGCCAATCCATCCGCATCGCTCATTCAGGCACTCAAACCGCTTACCTTGGCGATTGCCAATCACCTTGCAACAGTGACAAGTTTTGGAGGTATAGCGCGGATCAACCAGTCTTACATCAACGCCAAATTTCACGCCTTTATAGGTCAGGAATTGGCGCAACTGGTAGAACGCCCAACTATTGCTGCGTCTCCGTTCTGTTTTAGACCGTGGCAGTTCATTGGTACGCTCTCTGATTCCGGTCAAGTCTTCCAGGGTAATAGCCTGATTTGATGTCTTGGCTTGCTGGATCAGTCGATAGCTGATGGTATGGTTCAGCCATGTCTGGAATCTCCGTTCTCGTCCACTCAACCGTTGCAAAATCTGTCTCGCCCTTCTACGAGTAGACCTTGTGCCTTTGGACGCTTGACGCTGTAACGAAGCCCGTACACGGCTATATCTGTCTCTGGCTTGTGTTACCTGTTTGCCACTGAATTTCTCTCCAGCAGATGTACAAGCAATGTCTGTGCGTCCCAAATCAACACCCAAGACATCATCAGTCTTTTGTTTCTCTGGTGGCTCAGACTCAAGCTGAATGTTCAGATAAAAGCTACCATCGTTGCGCTTTACCAAAGTTGCCGTTTTGGGGTCTTGTCCTTGCAGCAAGTGTTTTTGGTAATTACCAATGTGCAGCTTAAACTTTTCTCTGCCCTTGAGCATGGTCAAGCTGACCAACCAATCCGATTCGCCTCTATGTGAAAGTTCTCGCGTCGTAAGTGGCAGAAGTGGGGGCAAACTTCTTAACGGGCTTACCCTTTTGCTTTGCCGTTTTGCGATTAGCGCAAACTCTACGAATTGCGTGAATCGTCATTTGAGCAGACAGCCCAGAATGCGATCGCGCTTCCTTGTAAATCAAGGACTGAACAGCAATCTGATTCGTCAGCTTTTCGGGTGTATGGGTGTTCACGTACTCACAGCATTTTGCAAAGGCAGTCAGTACCGCATTCAGCTTTTCAACCTGCTGCTGCGATACTTCCAATTTGCAAGAGAGTGTAAGAACTTGGGACATTTTCAATGTGTGAAGTTTTGCTGTTGTTATTGTAGCGTATTGGCAGCTTTCGGGGTTAAGAACTGCTCGATAATCTCTACCCATACCTGGACATTACTACCATTTTTGTTCAGATATCAGACATAACTGTAACCATCTTTGCGATGGATGGCTTTACAGTAATCGAGCCTTACTGAAAA
>NZ_JAUBTL010000088.1:0-23232 GCF_036702475.1 Microcoleus sp. D2_18a_B4 | reverse complement strand
AGAGCCTCCTAAGCGATAGCCGGATTGTCTTGGAAGCCCACACTATATCCGCTTCGGATTAGTGTGGGAGATGTCACCGCCTGTGATATTGCTGGCTTATTTGCAAACTGCACGGTTATTTGCGTTTCTGACAATCGTGCCTACTCTACCATTAATCTGAATCGGGTTCTTAGTGCTGGCTCGAATCAAGAGTGGTTGTTTGGCCAGACATTCTCTGATTGATGCTGCCCAGGAGGTGAGAGCTCCGGTGTATTCTGTACGACCCGCTGGGGCGCGAAACTGATCGGTAATTAGGAAATCCGAGGTAATGCTAGTGTCAGTACCAACATTGGTAATAATTGGAAAGTCAAAGGCTCTGGGCAATGTTCTGTCTTGGATTCTGCCCGGTACCAACTGATATTTCTTCGATCCACCCTTGTAGTCAATACCTGCTTGAGGGCTGGTGGGAGGGCTTGTTTGAGCCAATGCGGGAAGAGGCAAGCTTGCTACCAAAACGGTGCAGACACTCCAAAATAATTTCGATTTCATCCGATTCATCTCCTCAACTTTATGACGATTAGCACTAATTTAGGTATGCTCAAAAGACACTAGCTTTGATTGAGAAAGCGCCTCATGATATTGAGCTTGTGAGTTTGAGTTCAACTTACCTAATTTATTACCAAACATCTTCAAAAATGTTAAAACGGGTTGACCTGACAAACTGTAGAAGAGTTTCAGTTGAGTTAGATATTTACACATCTGAAGTTGTTACAGCATTGGGGAGTCGGTTTTACCAGAATGATTCATTTTTGAGCGATGTCATTGGAACTTTATCAAATTTTGTCTCAGATATCAAGTTTTGCCGATCGCGTATCCTGTTTTAACACTGGTTTGCGGCTCGATCGAGGTTTGAGTGTTGGGGGCTATAGCAGGGCGAGAAAGATGCTAGAGTGCATCGATGGCCGTTTGAGTATTTTCAGGCGACAATAGACAGAGAAGGGGCTTGAAAATAGGTGATTTTGGTGGAAGATAGTAAATTTATCGACGTATCGGACATTATGGGTGTTCCCGCAGCTCCGGCGGGTTACAAATCGGGCTTTGTGGGTATTGTCGGACGCCCGAATGTCGGAAAATCAACGCTGATGAATCAGTTGGTGGGGCAGAAAATTGCAATTACTTCGCCGGTGTCTCAGACGACGCGCAACAGGCTGCGGGGCATCCTGACGACACCTGAAGCACAAATTATTTTTGTAGATACTCCCGGAATTCACAAGCCGCACCACGAATTGGGCAAGGTTTTGGTGCAGAATGCCCGCACCGCGATTAAGTCGGTGGATGTGGTGCTGTTTGTGGTGGATGGTTCGGTGGAATCGGGAGGGGGCGATCGATATATTGTCGAAATTCTCAGCAATATCGGCATTCCGGTGATTTTTGGGATGAATAAATTGGACGAACAACCGTCGGATTGCGTGTTGATAGATCGAACTTACGAGCAAATTGTCAATCCTGAGTGGCCTGTAGTGAAATTTTCCGCTCTCACGGGCGAGGGTGTCGAGTCGCTGCAAAAATTGTTAATCGAACATTTGGAGGTTGGGCCTTATTATTATCCGCCGGATTTGGTCACTGACCAGCCGGAACGCTTTATTATGGGCGAATTGATTCGGGAACAGATTTTGCTGCTGACGCGGGAAGAAGTGCCGCATTCGGTAGCAATCGCGATCGACATAGTTCAAGAAGAAGCAAAAATTACTCGCATTCTGGCGACTATTCACGTGGAACGGGATTCCCAAAAAGGCATTTTAATCGGTAAAAGCGGCAGTATGCTCAAGTCGATCGGCAGTGCGGCCCGGGAACAGATTCAAAAGTTAATTGAAGGCAAAGTATATTTGGAGTTATTTGTCAAAGTGCAGCCGAAGTGGCGGCAGTCGCGCACTCGTTTGGCGGAATTGGGCTATCGGGTGGAAGAGTGAAACTTTGGCAGTTGGCAGTTGGGGTTCTTCCGTTCTTTAGACCTCTTGCAAAAAATCCTTTTCATCAATTGATGGGACGGGCAAGATGCCCATCCCACAAGATTTATTTTTTCTTGTGGGATGGGCATCTTGCCCGTCCTAATTATTTTTGCAAGAGGTCTTTTGAATCAAGAATCGAGCACGACTTTCGCTCTGAGAGAGTTTCATCGGGTTCGGAGAGTCGGTACAAACCCCCGCTTAACAACTAGAACGCCATTCCAATAACAGTACAGTAAACTGAGAGCAGCCCCATTCGCCCCAGTTGACCTATGCCGCGTTGGTTCAATACCGCTGGCCCCTGCCGCGAGGATATCCACTACGTACTTCCTGCTACCCGTCGCATTCCTAGCCTGGAACGACTGATTGCTCAGCAGAACTATTTCGTCATCCACGCACCCCGACAAGTGGGAAAAACCACCGCTATGCTGGCGTTAGCCAAACAACTCACCGAAAGCGGACAATACACCGCCGTGATGCTGTCAGTTGAAGTGGGCGCACCCTTCAGTCAAGACATTGCTGGTGCAGAAGAGGCTATTTTGGGGGCTTGGCGACGGGCGATTTCGATTCGACTTCCCCCAGAATTGCAGCCGCCTGCTTGGCCCTCGTCGGAACCGGGACAGCAAATCGGCCATGTACTCAGCCTGTGGGCACAATCTTCTCCTCGTCCTTTGGTCATTTTCATCGATGAAATTGACGCACTACAAGACCAAGCTTTGATTTCTATTCTGCGCCAATTACGCGATGGTTATCCCAATCGCCCGAAAGCGTTTCCGCAATCGGTGGGTTTAATTGGTTTGCGGGATGTTCGCGATTACAAAGTGGCTGCGGGGGGAAGCGATCGACTCAATACATCCAGTCCGTTTAATATTAAAGTGCGATCGATTACTCTGAGAGATTTTAATGCAGAAGAAGTCGCGGAACTCTACGCGCAACATACCCAAGATACCGGACAAGTTTTTACACCTGAAGCCGTAGCCTTAGCTTTTGAACTGACTCAGGGACAACCTTGGTTAGTGAATGCTTTAGCTAAGGAAATTGTAGAAGAATTAGTAACAGATGAATCTATAGAAATTACACCAGAACATATTTTATCAGCTAAAGAAATTTTAATACAACGGCAAGATACGCATTTGGATAGCTTGGCAGAACGACTCAGAGAAAACCGAGTCAAAGCCATTATCGAGCCGATGTTGGCGGGTTTGGAACTGGGCAATATCCCTAATGATGATATTCAGTTTTTAATCGATTTGGGTTTGTGTAAGATGGATGTTCAGGGTGGATTGACGATCGCTAACCCAATTTATCGGGAAGTTTTGCCCCGCGTGCTCACCCTAACGCCAATGGCTTCTCTGCCGCAAATTGCACCGAGTTGGTTGACCAATGAAGGCAAATTAGACACGCAAGCGTTACTCAAAACTTTTCTGGAATTTTGGCTACAGCATGGCGAACCGTTACTCAAAAGTGCATCTTATCCCGAAATAGCCCCTCATTTAGTGTTGATGGCATTTCTGCATCGGGTGATTAATGGTGGGGGAACGTTGGAGAGGGAATATGCCATTGGACGCGACAGAATGGATTTATGTTTGCGTTATGGTGAGGTAACGTTGGGAATTGAACTGAAGGTTTGGCGAACTCGGAAAGTCGATCCATTGAGTAAAGGGTTGGAACAGTTAGATGGATATTTGGCTCGATTGGGAGAAGATGAAGGGTGGTTGGTGATATTCGATCGACGCGAGAATGCACCGGAGTTAGAAGAACGACTGAATACTGAAATTCATCTGACACCAATGGGGCGAACCGTTACAGTTATTCGTGCGTGAAGAAGTTGTGATGAATGTCTCGATTTTTGCGGCCGAGGGTGTGCGATCGACTCTCATCTAAAATATAATTAAGAAGCGGTTGACACACACGATCGAGCTGCGGTATTACTCGATTATATCCAGTATTGTACCGCAACTGCAATACAATTATTCGATCGCGCACCCATGTAACAAGCTAGTATATCTAATCTTTTCGCCAAACCTCAAACGAGGAGATTCTCAAAAATTCCAACTATGAACTACCGAAACCACATCACGATCGAAGCAAATAAACGCGGTGGTAAGCCTTGTGTACGCGGCTTGCGAATTACGGTTTATGAAGTGCTTGAGTACCTGGCTTCCGAGATGACCGAAGCAGAAATTCTTGACGATTTCCCCGATTTGACGCGAGAAGATTTAAAAGCCTGCATTGCTTATGCTGCTGACCGCGAGCGTCGGTTTATGACCGCGACCTTATCGGCATAAAATTACTTTTTGAGGAAATTTTGTCGTCCAAGTTGCCGAATCGTTTGAGCGATATTTTCCCAAATTCGCTTCACGTTTGAGATGTGGGAATGAAAGCAACGATCGACCCAATAGTTTGGGATTATGCAAAAGACAATAATTTGATGATTGTCTCGAAAGACGCGGATATGCACGACCTGAGCTTAGTATTTGGGAATCCACCGAAAGTTATTTGGCTTCGCCTTGGAAACTGTTCGACATTGCAAATTGAAAATTTGCTGCGTCGGGACTTTAACGCGATCGAGTTATTTTATGAAGATGAGACTTTATCGCTGCTTGCTTTATCATAATGCACCGATCGCCGAGGGTGTGCGATCGACTCTAAATGCTCTCTAATCTAAAATATAATAAACATAGCTTTTTTCAGTGGGACGGCTTAAGTGATGGAGTCAAATCGTGCGGCGAACTCGATCGAGGAAAGGAGATTCCGATAGGGAGTAAGAACGGGTTGACATACATCCTTGATCTGCGGTATTATTCGACTATATCCAGTATTGTACAGCAACTGTGATACAATTATAAGTTAGACTTAAGCATAAAATAATGCTCACAGATGAACAAAAAAATACATTTTCTTCATTGAGAGTTGAAATCATTGATATCAATATTTTAGCTCACTTATTCGTTAGAAAATTCAACCGTATTGGTTATCTCTTCCAAAAATCTACACGGCATCATATTTTTGAAGAGTTTGTTTCACTTCGGTATATGGAAAATGGGTTGATTCTTCATTTAACTAATTTAGATGATGATCACTCCAAATTTTCATTTAGAAGTGTAGAAAAAGAAATTAAAAAGTCTCTTAAAGACCAAAAGCAATTAAAAAAATTTAACAAGCTATTAGACACCTATAGACAAGATATCAATAAGCTAAAGACTGCTCATAGAAATATGAGAATTGCTCATCTTAGGTATGAGGAAGACTTGCCATTAGATCAATTTCTCAACTTTGAAAAAGAATTATATCCTTTGATAAAAAGTGCAAATCTAATTGGAGATTTTGTATGGGGTACGAAAATAAATTATAGTTTTAATCTAGGTAGTAATGAAAAGATTTTAGATTTTAGAAATCTCACTGAAAACTTAAAAGTAAACGTTAATGAAGAAAAAGATTTTTAAAAGAAATTCCGTTCTTGGTTTGGAGGGCGATCGCATTTCATCAAGTCACCCAAAATCTCGGCACTGGCGGTACAATATTTTTAGTTCAAGTTGCCTCATCCTTCGTGTCTAACTACGCATTCGAGCGGATGGACGGTACACACGGGTAAATGGCTTATTTTTCTAGCCACCGCTCAACTTGGCACCGTTATCTCGCAAACGCTGCCTGACTTTGGAGATGATTCGGAAGCTCGATCGAGAGCTTGACCTACAGAAAATTGGTAGAATAAACAGAGCTTTAAGGCAATGGCAGCCGGTTTGATTTGTACGAATGGGAAAGGTAATGGCTTTTTCTTGAATCGTGAAACATGGCGGGCATTTTAAGCCTGCATAATATTTGCCAAAACTATCAATCGGGCATAATCGCCAATGAAGAAATTCCTGACTATCCTCGCCAGTACGATCGCGATCGCGACACCCACCCTATTCGTAGACCACACTACCCTACTCGCCCAAGCCCAAACCCAAGAATCACAGCTCAAAACCCACGCTATCGGCAATCTGACCTTCAAAGCACCCCGAAATTGGCTCGAAAATCCCAGGGGCGCAAGTGCGAATAGCCTTACTTTACACAACAAAAACTTCCCCGACAGAGGCGGTGGATTTGCCCCCAAGGGTTTGATTCGCGTAGTTGCAACCATCAGTGAGGAAGACCTGGAAACCGCGACCGCGACAAAACCGAATTCTAGAGCTTGGCCTAAGACGACGACTAAAACCGAACGTCTAACGATTAACGGCAAAAAAGCAGTGCGCTTGTATGAAGACTATAACGACGGGTTTCCCGCAGGCATTGTCACCTATGTTGCCACAGGAAAAAAAGAAACAATTATGCTAGGAACTTTCTACTCCGACAGTGCTACAGAAAAACAAGTTCAGCAAATTCAAGATTCGATTCGCATTACTAAATAACGTTCAAGGACTTAAATTCGGCACGTTTAACAAGAAGGCTTTTTCCAACTGGTTGAGCCAACAATCCCCGTACCTTTAGGCCGGGGAGTGTCAACAACAACTATCAAGGCAACTCAACCGAACTCGGTTTAGCAATGTGAGGCAAGCCCCAGCCCAATTTTTCCCGCAAAATGTGGAAAAACTCAAAAGATTGCACCCGAATAAAGCGGGCTGGGTACGGAGCTCGCTCGACTTGCACCCAATCCTCCGGCAGAACATAACATCCGCCGTTCCCGTCTACCACCATTACCAGGCGGTTCGGACTTGCCGGCAAAATCTTGATCGGCTCAGTGTTGGAAAACACCAAAGCCCGCGAAGCCATTGAATGCGGGCAAATAGGCAGCAACTGCAGCACCGGCACTCCCGGAATGATCACAGGGCCACCCGCAGAAAGGGCGTAAGCTGTCGATCCTGTCGGAGTCGCGATGATGACTCCATCTGCGGCAATGTCCACAGATGCGTGCTGACCGATCGCCACTTCAAAATGACACATACAAGTCAGCGGTTCCCGGTGCAGCACCATTTCATTGAGACAAAGGGCTTCCCAGAGGCAGTCGTTTTCTCGAAACAGCCGCACCGCCAGCATCGATCTTTCTTCTATTTCGTATTCTCCGGCGATTACCTTTTCCAAAGCTTGCGGCAGCAAGTTCAGGTAAGTTTCAGTCAAAAAGCCCATGTGACCGGTATTGACAGTCAGCAGCGGCACCCCGATGGGAGCAACTTGGCGAAATGCCGACAGCACCGTACCGTCGCCGCCCAAAACCACTGCAAACTCCATGTCGCTGTCAAAACCGGGGGGGACGAGTTGGTCGATCGGAGTGTGGCACATCGGGCGACTGGGGCTAGAATAGCCCAGAATTCCTCCGGAACCAGAAACCGAGCAGACCTCCCAGCCGCGGGCAGTCAGCTTGTCTTGCAACTCTGCGGCGATGCGACAAGCCACAGGTTTAACGTCGTTGTATATAATCCCTGCTTTCGGCACTTTAAAATGTAAAGGGCATCTTTTGTTTACTCCGTTTTTTCGTTTTAAGCTGCTCGTACTCTATTTCCTTGAGCTTCTTCATAATCAGATTAAAGTATTCTTCGAGATAAGATTCCAAAGTAGTAGTTTCTTTGGGGTCGATTCCGAAGACACTGTAAACATCATCCATCGGAGCTTTCAAGGGTTTTCCGGCCGCCAAAACTTCTGAAAAAGCCAATCTGTCAGCTACGTTCCAACTCCACTGAAAGAACTTAGCAAATTGACGAGTAGCCTTCAACAAGGCGTCTGGGGTGCGCGTAATTTTGGCTTGCTTGCCTGATAGCCGTTCGCACAACCGCACGATTTCTTCAGCATCCCAAGCGCGATTTCCCACCACCGGAAAACTTTTTTTCTCGGTTTCAGGAACGGAAAGGGCCCGGACGGCAAATTTAGCAACGTCCTGAGTGTTCATGTAGGCAAGGGCGGATGGCTTGTTGGGCAGCCAGACTGCCTGATTGTCCAAAATCGGCATTGCATACAGGCTCAGCAGTCCTTGCAAAAAGCCGCAAGGTCTCAAGATTGTGTAGTCTAGACCGGATTCTGCTAAGAACAATTCGGTACAACGCTTGATTTCCAACAAGGGGACTTGGGGATATTTCTCCGCGTCGAGAAAGGAAAAGAATATGTAACGCTTGATGCCTGCTGCTGCTGCTGCTTGGATCAGCGATACTTTTCCGTCCCAGTCTACTCTTTTGATGCTGACAGAATCGGCTGCACTGGCTGTTGCTGCATCGATAATAGCAGTGACGCCTTCTAGGGCCGGAGGCAGACTGTCTGGCTGGCAAAGGTTCCCCGGTACGAGTTCAGCGCCCCATTCTTTCAAAAATGCAGCTTTTCTGTAACTTCTGACTAAACAGCGCACCTGGTAGCCCTCGTCTAGGGCGCGGCGGGCTATCTGGCGGCCGAGAGTGCCGGTGGCACCTAAAATCAATAAAGTCATCTAGGGATTAATTATGAATCTTAAACTTTCTATAAGATGGTATCAGGTTTTTGTTAAGTTTGTTATAAAAACTTAACAAAAACCTGAAATTTTCTCATTTTAGGCTTGAGATATTCGGCACAAGGCTGACTTTCGGCAGCAAGTAGACTCTAGAAGGCAGAAGGTAGAAGGCTTTTGAAGGATTGGTTGAAAAAAACTTATTCTTCGCCGCCTTGCAATTTGAGCAGGAGGAAGCCTCCACCTATACCCACGAAAATTAGGGAAAAGGACAAAAAGGCTGCATTGAAAATTTCAGGATTCATGATTATATATGTCCAATTGGGCGATCGCATTAAATAAAGATAATATAATTTGGGTCAACCCGGTACATGAATGCTAAAATTTCAGTGCCGAAATTCCTGTATTTTGTTGGAGAAAACTGCATTGAGTCTCGATCGGGAATCAAAACTAGCTGTAACTCTGGGAGATCCGGCGGGAATTGGCCCGGAAGTGATTCTCAAGGCATTGGCAGATCCCGCTGCTGCTTTGAAGGTGACGGTTATAGGTTCTAGGAGAGTTTTGCAGCAAACTTACGATAAGTTGCGATCGAGCAATCCAGCAGCAAAAGCGGCAAATCCCGAAACATTAAATATTATTGATATCGAACCAGACAACAAGTGGGGCGAAATAGTCCCCGGTGTCGGGAGTGCAGCTAGCGGGGCAGCTAGCTTTGCTTACATGGAAAGTGCGATCGCCCGTACCATCGCCGGCGAATTCTCCGCCATCGTGACAGGCCCGATTTCCAAAACTTGCTGGCAGGCGGCCGGTTACAATTATCCCGGACAAACAGAACTCCTCGCAGAAAGGGCAAAATCGCAGCGATTCGGAATGCTGTTTGCCGCCACATCTCCCCACAGTGGCTGGACTCTGGTAACTTTACTCGCTACCACACATATTTCCCTGCGTCAAGTCCCCGATGCTTTGACTCCAGAATTACTGAGCGAAAAACTAGAATTGCTGGTAGAGTGTTTGCGGGAAGATTTTGGGCTGGAAAGACCGAAAATTGCGATTTCTGGCTTAAATCCTCACAGCGGCGAAAATGGCAAACTGGGAAATGAAGAGCAAGACTGGATGATACCTTGGTTGGAAACGCAGCGCGATCGCTTTCCTCAAGTGCAGTTAGACGGGCCAGTCCCCCCCGATACCCTGTGGGTAAAACCGGCTAAAGTTTGGTACGGTTTAGCCAAGGAAGCTCACGACGGTTACTTGGCAATGTACCACGACCAGGGGTTGATTCCAGTAAAATTGATGGCTTTCGATAAAGCAGTCAACACTACAATTGGCTTGCCTTTTGTCCGCACATCTCCGGATCACGGCACAGCTTTTGATATTGTAGGTCAAGGGCTTGCGGATGCCTCCAGCATGAAGGCAGCATTGCAGTTGGCGGCCCAGTTGGCTAGTCGCAGAACAGCAGTTAAAATAGGGCGATAGGTTTAGTACGCCAGACGCTCGGAAAAATTGTGTCATTCCTATTGATTTTCGCTGGGGTGAGGCGGCAAGCAAGCTGGTAATTTCCTTCGGTGGGTTAAAATCAACTTTTGGTAGCGCAGTATGGCAGAATCTAATGATAATTCAGGCAAAATATATCAGTCAGAAAAAGAGGTTTATGATGCAACTCTGGCAAGTTCTAAAGCTGGAGAGCAACTTCAGGAATTGCTAACTATACTGACTGAATTTCAGTTATTAAAGAAATCAAAAAAAGAACCAAGCGAGCTGAAGTTACCGCTTTCGGAAAAGTCTGTGCAGCGGTTGGAGGATGACGAAAATCGGCGCCAACAATTGTCTTTTCGGATCGAATCACCGAGTATTGTACCGGAAGTATTAACTAACGATGAAGAGATCCCATCTCAAAGACGAGAAAACAATAATGAGGAACCCGATTTATCTATAGCGGGGAAAGTAGCTAAAAAAACTCGACCGTCGGAAGAAGAATTAGAACAAGCAGTAGAGCAGTTTAAGCAGTTGCAACAACTGCTGTTTGAAAGGGATTTACCGGAATTTTACAGTAATGTTTTGAGCGTGGAACAAAGGTTAGAAAATTTTGAGAAGCTGATGTCTGAGCCCGAAGAGTTGATGGTTTTGCTGAAACCGTTAATTCCTGAATTAGTGAGAGAAGAATTAGAGGAGTTGAAGTCTGAATTAAAAAAGGCGATCGAACTCGCGAGCAATAATAAAATTAATCGGATCGAGTTGGAGGCAAAATTAGCAGATTGGGAAAATCAAATTGCTAACTTGAACCAGCAGCCACTGCCGAATACAGAACACTTAATCCAACGGCTGATGCCAGTGGTGGGCGATCTGCTCAACCGTAAGGTAGAGGAGTCTAAGTTAGAGGTAGCTTCGGCGATCGCACCGAGAGTCAATCAAGTAATTCACAATCAAAACGGACTTGAAGAACAGGTAGTAAGAATTGAAGATAGAGTTGCAAATATTCAGCAGCGTTACCAGCAGCAACCGGAAGATTTAATCAAGCAGCTAGTACCAGTAGTTAGCGATTTACTGAACCGGAAAATTAGTGAATTAAAATTAGAGGTGGTAGAAGCTGTCGCCCCCTCAGTACAGGTAAGAATAGCTTGGGTAGAAATAGAAGAAAAAGTATTGAGCATCATCGAACGGCGGCTGGCTATGCAACAGTCGCCAATTCAGAAGCCAGAAGAGATAATGGCGATGCTAATGCCAGCAATAACTGATTTGCTGAATCAGAAAATCGATGAATCCAAATTAGAGGTAGCAGCGGCGATCCAACCTTTGATAGAATCAGCAATTCTTCAAATAGAAGTTCAAGGAAAATTGAGCGACGTAGAAAGTAGACTAAATAATCTTCACCGACAGCAAAAAACACAGCCGGAAGATATAATGGCAAGGTTAATGCCGTTAATGATTGAGTCGCTAAACCGGAAAATCGAGGAGACAAAGTTAGAGGTGAGAGAGGCGATCGCACCTGGTGTCAACACAGCTATTCAAAACAGCGGTATTGCAGCACAAATATTAAATAATGAAACTAAGATTGTCGAAGTTCAGCAGCAAGTTTTAGCCGAGATAGAAGGGTTGATGGCAAGAATAATGCCAGTGATTGTAGAAATGCTGTCCCGAAGCATCGGGGAAGCAAAGCTAGAAATAGAATCTGCGATCGCCCCCGCTGTCGATGCCATCATTCAGAATAAAAGGATTGATCAAAGACTCGGGAAGATCGAACAACAGATTGTGGCGATCGAACACCGGATTTATGAATCCACAGACTTGTTTACAGATTTACTGAAACCTTTGATTGACGAGCTGATGGTTAGCCATCACGCCCAACTACAAAAGTCGGTCATCGAATCTATTTTACCATTGTTAGATGAAGTTGTAAGTTATAATTACAGACTCAACGATAAAGTAGGGGAACTCGATCGCAAAATTACTGATGCGGAATGGGGAGGCGATCGGGAAGAATTACTCGCCCGAATTAAAATCATGTTTCCCGAAATGATGCTCCAAACCATTAATGAGTCGAGACAATCATTTGTCGAAACCATAAGTCCGATAATTGATGAAATAATTAATACCAAAACCCGACAAAACAGACAATCGATGGGAGTAGCCATATCGCCGGCTCTGACTGTGGGAATCAGCCACAGAATGAGTGAATCGCCCGATGAAATTGCAATGGCGATCGCGCCGGAAATGGCCGCCGCTATCAAACAGCAAATTCATCTCAAGCGAGAAGCAATGTCGGATGCACTTTATCCGATCATCGGCAGCACGATTTTAAAATACATCGCCGAGATGATGCGGGAGATTAATGAAAAAGTCGAATCAGCTTTAAGTCCAGAGGGAATTAGTCGCAAAATCAAAGCCAAATTACAGGGCATTTCTGAAGCAGAATTGCTGATGAAAGAAACAACACCACTGAGTGTTAAAGCTGTTTTTTTAATTCAAACACAATCGGGCTTAGTAATTTCAGCAGTGCAGCATTCTGAACGCGAACAGCTAGACTCAGACATGGTAGCGGGGATGCTGACTGCTATTCGGGCTTTTGTCAACGATTGTATATCTCAGTCGGGAAATGTTGCAGAAATTGATGCAATAGAATACGGCACATCTACGATCGTACTGGAAGTGGCGGGTTCGTGTTATCTAGCAGTAGTCATGCAAGGAGAAACCCGCCAGTGGTTTAAGTATAAAATGCGATCGATATTCAACAATATTGTTCAAGAATACGGAACTCAAATTCAGTCATTTAACGGCGATCCAGCAACTGTGCCACCCGAAGTAAACTCGAAATTGCAAAAATTAATCGATACAGAGGTAAAAGTTAAATCTCGTAAACGTCCAATTTTACCCATGATCGGTTTGGCAGCGTTAGGTTTAATTGGCCTACCTTGGGGAATTCATCAATACCGCAGCGGAGTTGAAGCGAGCTTAGAAGCAGATACGAATTTAGCATTACAATCTGCTCCCGAGTTATCGGTTTATCGTATCGTGGCAGATGTTAAAGATAAATTATTGCAGATTTCGGGACGAGTGCCGAATCAAAATCTGCGATTGAAAGCGGAAAAAATCGCTCAGCAAGTGGCTCCACAATCAAGAATTGAAAATAAAATTATAGCCGTTGAAGTACCTCCCGATCCAGTTTTAGTCGAAGCCGATGTCAAGCGGACAGCAGCTCTTTTGAATAAAGTAGAAAGCATTAATATCTCAGCTCGCTATGCAGAGGGAAAAGTCGCCGTTGCAGGCAGTGTGAGCCAAGTGCCAGATGCTCAGAAAATAACTCAAGCTTTTGAGAAAATTCCGGGGGTGAAGTCTGTAACAAATACAGTGATAATAGGAACTCCACCGCCACCAAAGATAATAATGCCAGTTCGCGTGTATTTCGGTGCAGGTTCGGCAAGTTTGCAGGCGAAAGATGTAGCACAAAAGCTTAGCAAAGTCAAGGAATATATGGAGAAAAATCGCACGAATAATTTAAGGATAGTTGGCTACAGCGATTTTAAAAGCAGTCCGACCGAAAATCAAAAGTTGGCACTGGAAAGGGCGACAAATGTGAAAAATATTTTGGTTAGACAAGGGATAAATGGCAACAGAATACAAGTTGCTTCTACTAAGGGTCGTCCCGAAGGTGTGGAGGCCAATCAACCGCTGTGGCTGAGCAGATTGGTAGTATTTGAGGTGATCAATTAAAATTGGGA
Source organism: Microcoleus sp. D2_18a_B4 (assembly GCF_036702475.1). Lineage (NCBI taxonomy): Bacteria > Bacillati > Cyanobacteriota > Cyanophyceae > Oscillatoriales > Microcoleaceae > Microcoleus > Microcoleus sp. D2_18a_B4. Next base: position 9,643 of record NZ_JAUBTL010000088.1, on the reverse strand, counting down.
ATGGGGAATTGGGCATCGGGCATCGGGCATCGGGAATTGGGCATCGGGCATCGGGCATCGGGCATCGGGCATCGGGCATTGTTAATTGGGAATTTTCCCTAATGACTAATGACTTCTTTCTGTTAATTTATAGTAACTGGCAAGAAGGTTAGGACATTTTTGATCGCAGACAATATTGCTCTGACTGCATTTCCCTTCTTCCTTCTTCCTTCTTCCTGACATCAGTTACATCCGTTACATCCGTTACATCCGTTACAAAATCCGTTGCCGAACTTCCTTCTTCCTTCTTCCTTCTTCCTTCTTCCTTCTTCCTTCTTCCTTCTTCCTTCTTCCTTCTTTACCCTTCCGAAAGCAATTTTAAGTATTGCTTAATTAAGCCAATCGTGACAGCGGGAATTTCTAACTGCGGAGTCAAACCTACGTTTTCGAGAGGTTGAAAAACTTTGATTGCTTCGGGGTTGAGATTTGCCAACCGCTGGCCGATATCGGGCCCGGTAAACTGCGATTTTTCTCCCCAAATAATCGCTGTCGGCGTTGTTAGCTGAGTGATGTACAGCGACAAATCAAAGCACAAATCTCCCCGCACAAAAGACAGGGCTGCGTATTCTGCATTTGGTTCCAAAGCAGATTGGAGGTAAGCATCAACAATTTCTTGGTAAACGCGACGCGAATCGGCAAATTGGCGTTGTTCTAGGAAGCTACGGATGCCGCCGTCTGTGGCGATTGCGGTACTGTAGAGCAATTTGTCTAAAATCGGCGTGTTGACTAGCTTTGCGAAGAAACTGCTGCCGTAATCTTGTCCGAAGTCCGACAAACCGCTGGGTATCGTCAAAATTAGGGATTTGAAGAGATCCGGCCGTGCGATCGCAGCTCGAATCGCGATCGCCCCTGTTAGCGAAGAAGCAATCACCTCTGTCGGACTACCGCAAGTTTTTTCGAGAAATTCGATCAAAGTTGTGATATAATCTTCAACCTGATAATTTCTTGCCGGATGTTCCGATCGCCCCCAACCGATTAAATCAGGTGCTAAAATTCGATATTCGGTCGCAAAAGCCGGATAAACTTTCGACCATTCGTAGGCACTCGACCCGCCGCCAAAACCGTGAAAAAATACTAAGTTGGGCTTATTTTCCGAAGTTGAGGTCGGCAACCCCATCCAAGGCATTTTTTCAGCAGTGTAGTAGACCATTCTGCCGAGAGAAGTAACTATTGATCGCTGACCGAAGCCGAGGGGTACAAGCATAAACTAACCTCAATCGCTGTTATATTTTAGATTCTTTTCCGTCGCCCCGTCTTTGTTTAAAAAACTTGCAAAGCTGGTGGCGTTTTTGTAAAGATTGAGTAATGATTTAAATCTATTTTAGTACAGGTGAAGCGTGAAACTACAGACAGCCAGTAAGTTTTGCGATTTGGGCAATTCGGCTGTGTAGTTATCCTTACCCTTGCAAACTAGCGCCGATCGGAGATAATAGCAAAATGATGGGTAAGACCCCTCAACAAAATAGAGTCTGTTCGCCAACCCCGAAAGCAGGCGCTCGGAAAGCAGGAGTATTAGAACTCGCTTTCAGGCAGGCGGCAGGTTGGCTGAGGCTCGCCAATCACGAATTATTAATCACGATATTTTGCGGAGCAGTGGCTTTTGAGGTCGAAAGTCTTTGTTGGAGGGCGGGCGATGGGGTTTCGATTCCTAATTGCAGGTTTGGCAATCACTGGCCTCGCCGTTATCAATTCCAAAACACAAGAAACAACTAATCTCAGGGAGGTCTACTAAAATGCAACTGCTCAGAAAAAGGGATCGCGAGGGTTTTATGGTTGATGCGAAAAGTCTTCAATCGGACGGGTTGGCAGAATTTGACACAGCCTGTCGAAGCATGGATTTAAACGGCAAAAAGTCTTTTGTCGCTACTCCAGAACGATCGGGCGCAGGCTCAGATGTGCGATCGCGCGCCACGGTACCTGCGATCGTCCGCGTAGCTTTAGAAGACTTGAAATGCTTTGAAGTAGTAGAACACCAGTTTGCACATTGGGGGGTGACTTTTAGCAATGCCGTCGCCATCCAACCTTCAAACCCAGCATTTTTCACGGGTTCAGGGGCAACAGTGTTAATGGGAGCCCCCAAAAGCGGACTGATAGAAGTAATTTTTAAGTATCCAGTTCGCTGGGTGTCAGGACTTGTCACCAGTTCGCGACGAACTGTTTTATCTGCTTGTGATATTGACGGCAACCCAATTGTTCAGGATGAAATGCCGGCGCCCAATCTGATCGGGTCTAATTCTCCGATCGCCCCTAGGGCTCCCCTGCGCGTAAAAGCTCCGAATATTCATCGAATTACTTTTTACGCTTTTGACGGTCAGCTAGTAGTCGATGACTTGATTTTTGGATTTTAGACTTGAAGTAAATCACCCCATAGTTCGCTAAACTTATCCATAGTTAATCCTTAAGAGGAATTTCTATGTGGAAAGTGGCAGAATTTGGAAAATTAGTTGGAGTTTCGTCTTCTACCTTACGGCGTTGGGAAAGTGAAGGCAAGTTAGTCCCCAATAGGACACTAGGCAACCAACGTCTTTATACAGACAGTCACCTTAGTATCGCCCGAAATCTGAAAACAGGTAAAACACCAAACCGAGTTATCGTCTACTGCCGCGTCTCATGCGCTGGACAAAAACCAGAGTTACTTCGCCAGACACAGGCTATGGAACAATTTTGCTTGGCGCAAGGTGTCTCCATCACTGACTCGATTCAAGAGATTGGGGGAGGACTGAACTTCAATCGTCCCAAATTCCTGCAAATCATACAATGGGCAATACAGGGCGAAGTCAAGATGCTATACGTGGCTCACAAAGATCGACTGTGCCGATTTGGATTTGAATTGGTCGAGCAAATTCTACAGTGGAATGGCGGAACGATTATCGTCGCCAACGCCGAAACCCTTTCACCGCAGGAAGAATTGACTCAAGATTTACTGTCGATCATCGACGGCTTTTCTTCCCGCCTCTACGGATTACGGAAATATCAAGCAAAAGTTAAGAATATTGTAGAGGATATAGATCCTTGTTCAGAGTCCCATATACCTCACCAAGTAAAAAAGTCAAAGTAAGTTTAACTATGTTTGCCGTCAAACGATCGCTAAAATTGAATAACAACGAAGCGACTTTGAGGGCAAAACACGAAGCATGGAGGCAGGTTGTGTTTAATTTCGGGTTCTTGCGAACCCTGATTTATAGTGAGGGCAAGCTTTCGGACTCGAAGGCGATCAAGGAAGTCAAAAAAGTTCTCACCAACCACCTCAAGAAGCAACCTGAATTCGCTTAGATGAATCGGTTGTCTAGCCGAGTCTACCAAAATGCTTTGATTGACTTGAAAGATGCGTTTACCGAAAAACTGGGTCTAAAGCCCCGTCATAAGCTTGACGGCTTTTCCTCTTTAAGTTTATCAATCCAGCCCTCTATAAGTTGGGTCATTGTTTTTTCTTTCTGTTTGGCAATTCTCCGCAACTTCTCTAGCCGACTCACGGCAATGCGAATACTTAATCTTTCTCTGGTCATTTGGCTACCCAATTGCTACCCGGGTATGTTATCATGGTAAGCATGAAAGCAAGATATCAGTACCGTTTCTATCCAACAAGCCAACAGCAGCAGAGCTTAGCTCAGTTGTTCGGTTGTGTTCGTGTTGTGTATAACGATGCTCTTGCAATCTGCAAACAATCTCAAAAGAAGCCTAAATCGGCTGAACTCCAAAAGATTGTTATCACTCAGGCAAAAAAGACTGAGCAAAGAGCTTGGCAAGCGTGAAGTGTCGGCAATTCCTTTGCAGCAGTCGGTAGCTGATTTAGAGGCAGCCTTCAAGAATTTTTTCGATTCCTGTAAAGGTAAGAGAAAGGGGCAAAAGGTTGGCTACCCTAAATTCAAAAAACGCACCTCTAGTCAGTCAGCTAGGCTAACTCGCGGTGGGTTTTCAGTCCAGGGGCAGGGTGTTTATTTAGCAAAGATGGGTATTGTCAAGCCGATTTGGTCTAGAGAGCTACCGTCAGAGCCTAGCTCAGTTACGATAATTAAAGACTGCGCTAACCGCTATTTTTTGAGCTTTGTAGTAGAAGTAGAACCCGTTCAACTCGACGCCAAAAACCAAAGTGTCGGGATTGACTTGGGTATTAAAACTTTTGCTGTGCTCAGCAACGGTGAAAAAGCTGTAAGCCCCTGCTATAAAGCGCTAGACCGCAAGGTTCGCCAACTTCAGCGCAAGTTAGCGCGTCAACAGAAAGACTCTAAACGAAGAAGCAAAACCCGTATTCAAATTGCCAAACAGCACAACAAGATTGCTGATACTCGCAAAGATTTATTGCACAAACTATCAACCAAAGTAGTTAGTGAAAACCAAACTATCGTTTTGGAAGATTTGAATGTATCAGGAATGGTTAAAAACCGTAAACTGTCTAGAGCAATTAGCCAGCAAGGTTGGAGAGAGTTTAGGGTCTTAGTTGAGGCAAAGTCTCAAAAGTATGGACGTGAGTTCGTAATTATTAGTCGATGGGAACCTACAAGCCAAAATTGCTCTGATTGCGGATATAAATGGGGAAAAATTGATTTGTCTGTGCGTTCTATACTTTGCTTAAATTGCGGTACAGAACACGACCGAGATGAAAACGCTTCGGTAAATATAGAAAAAGTCGGCCTGGGGCATCGGCACGACTCTAAATGTACGTCGAGACAGAGTAAGACTACCGGGCGTAGCGTCCGTCAATGAAGCGTAAAGAATCCCCACGCCTTCAGGCTGGGGAGTATGTCAATCGATGTTCTAAAACAAGCTCGAATTGTGGGAATAAAAAAGATATGCGACTGGGCGTTCGGACTTATTATTGTCCTGGTTGTGGTAGATATATCGATCGCAATTGTTGGAATGCAAGCGTTAATATTTTGAACTCTTAACCCTCGGCAGCCAGGGGGATAGCCGACTCCCTCCACTACGTTGGGCCCAATAGCGTAGGAAGTAAACTCGGACGATCTAAAGATAGCTTTAGATAAGTTTAGATAATTTGTCCGAAGCAACAAAGCCCTAAGTAGCGTCCCAAGTCTGCAAACCTTCGAGAAGGGCATTGCGGACTAAAGCTTCTGGTTCCCGACTCAGCATCAGGCGAAAGCACTCGGCAGCGCGGGAACGGGCGATCAAACTTTTGACAGAGCTCACAGGGCCAAACCCACCCTGATTCACCAAATCTGTCATTTGGCGCACTGCAATCAAACGCTTCACGGGGTCAGCATCAGTCAAATCCGCCAAGATGCGATCGAGCACCACTTCATCTTTGGCGGCCCCCAGACTCAACCCTTGCCGCAGCAACAGCCAGGGAATCGCGATCGTGCCCAAATTCTGCAAAATTAGGCTCAAAGCCATCCAGTGGCTGCTTGAGTCAGCCCAAATCGCCAAACTCATGTAAGCGCCCAAGGTAGCAATGCCGCCGGTGCCGACGGCTAAAACGAACCGGCGGTTCGGGCCCTCCCAAAATTCCTCGCCTTTTGCTCGCAACAATTGCCAGTCCCACGACTGCCCTCGGTAAACCAGCATCATCGCTGCTATCCCCAGGCCTGTGGAAAACAGTAACTGACTGTTCCACCACCCCCAAACTGCTGCCAGGGTGACAACTGCCAGCCAACCTTTTGAGCGAGTCAAACTCTCTAGCAGCCACTTGAGAAACGCAGTAGAAACCACAGGCGATCGGGCCCACTCGCTCTTGCCATCTGCCCCCCAGCGCATTGTTTCGGCAGTCCGGCCTGTGGCTGTTGGGGTTCCCGGCGGGCGATCGTCGGAACTAAAATCCCTCAAAGCTTGGCCATCAGTTATTTCTAAAGACAGGTCGCTCAAGGGGAGATTACCGAGTTCCAAAGTGCGATCGGACACTTTCACAGGCGATCTATTCAGCTTGGTTGTAGTTTTTTTAACTTGATTCATACTGACTTTTTTGAAAAAAAACTTAAAGTTATCGAGGCTTTTTTAGCAGTGATTTAGATTCTCGGTAAACAAGAGTCTAAGACTCTATGATACCCGAAATTCAAACCCGTGGCCAGTACCGCAACTGCGCCGAATTCCGAGAAATCCTTACCAAAAATAGAGCTATTGAAGATAGTTGAGAAAAGCACCACAGGTTAACAGGGAATATTTCTGCATCACTCTTGAGACAGAATGCCGATCGGAGTTGGCATGATGGCAAAAACTCGAAATTTTTTAATTTCCGAAAATAGGGGAATTTTGAGTGATTCAATTCGTCCGCCAAGAAATGCACGACGAAAATTTAGCCTTTTGCCCGCTGGCTGGGGATGTCGCTGCTACCCCGGTGTCAGATGAGGCTGGGTTCAGCTTGACCGCTAGCTGGACGAACCGCCGCCTCTGGGCGGGCAGACAATCCAGACAGTATTGCTTGATAATTAATAGCAGAAGCATTCCTAAACTGCTAAGATTTTGGAATTAATGGGAGTTGAGTTAGTTAAACCGGGTTCTGCTAAAAAGGAGTCCCTGATGCTCATGGGCAGGGGTTAAATGGCGGGACCATCTCAAGTCGGGTAAATTAACCGTCATTCTTGTAGAGGCGCCTTTAGGCCCGATCGGCAACATCAGCCAGATATCGGCGCAAAACAGCCCCGACACCTGCATATTATGGTCGCTAAACCGGACTAGATAGCAGGAAAGCCATCATCCGCGTTCCAACCCGTAAAGCAGCAGGGCAAACAAGCAACCGCGCGATCAGGTTCGGCAAGTGCGGAGGCTGGAACAAACAGCGGCTTTTGACCAAACTCAGACAGAACTGCTGCCCCAAAGTGTGTCTGCGGAGGTTAGGCTAGTGAAGAGAGGAAAAGAATAGTTACGATCGAGACTTGATTAGTCTACCTTGTAATTTATTGCTCAGTTGTCAAGCCCAACAGTTTTGCATTCTCGCGATGAGCGAGACTCTTGGCACTTCCAACAAGTGGGGAACTCGACCGTCAAAGAGCTTGGGTTTGATGGTAAAGCCCTTAGTAATATGTAAACACCTTATCGATAACTCGCCGGAACAATCTTGCAAGAAAACCCATGTCTAGTATGCACAACCAATTCACGGTTCACTTCTGGGGCGTTAGAGGTAGCATAGCGTCTCCCGGGGCAGAAACAGTACGTTACGGGGGCAACACGCCCTGTGTAGAAATGCGAGTGGGTGACAGTCGCCTAATTTTCGATGGCGGTACTGGATTGCGGGTTTTGGGACAAACTCTCCTGTCCCAGATGCCCGTAAAAGCTCATATGTTTTTTACTCACTCTCACTGGGATCACATTCAAGGATTCCCATTTTTTGTCCCAGCTTTTATTCCGGGGAACTGCTTTCACATCTATGGGGCTATTGCTCCTAATAAGGCTACTATCCAGCAGCGCCTCCACGACCAGATGCTGCACCCCAATTTTCCGGTACCCCTGCAAATTATGGGGGCAGACCTGAAATTTAACGATATAGAAGTGGGCAAACCGCTGGAAATCGGAGAGATTAAGGTGGAAACTGCTTTGCTCAACCATCCGGGCGAAGCTATAGGCTACCGCGTAAACTGGCGGGGGTATTCGGCTGCTTACGTGACTGATACTGAACATTTTCCCGATCGTTTAGACGAAAATGTGCTGTATTTAGCTCAGGATGCTGATGTGCTGATCTACGACGCTACTTATACCGATGAGGAGTATTATGCCCCGAAGAGCAGCAAGGTCGGCTGGGGACATTCGACTTGGCAGGAAGCGGTGAAGGTGGCAAAGGCTGCTAATGTCAAAAAGTTGGTGATTTTTCACCACGACCCGCTGCACAATGACGAGTTTTTAGACAGGGTGGGAGAAGAAGTGGCTCAAAGGTTCCCGAATAGTTTGATGGCGCGGGAAGGTTTGTCGTTACAATTGCTGCCTCCTAATAACGATTTGTCTGAAGCGTCGGTGCAAGCGCCTCAAGTGTCTGTTTGATGGATTTGAGATTGCCAGATGGTTCTGAAATCTCGATCGGTGAAATCTGACATTGAAGCGAGGGCTGACCGAAAGCATCCAGGATACAAGCCCCCGGATTCATTCCGAAAGCAGACTCAGGACCCAGAAATAAAAAACCTGTATCCCATGAAACTTGCCCCCCGAATTTATCCGTGGGGTCAATGCTTCAATCGAAAATCGAAAATCGAAAATCTAAAATCGATTGACCTCAGTCAAAGACGGATACCGTGCCACGTACTCCTGTCGTGGAAAACCAAAAAGTTTAGACCAAAGTTCAACCTTCCAGATTTATCTGTGGAGTAAAATCTAAAATCTAACATCTAACATCTAACATCGACTGGCGATCGCAATCTGGCTAAGTATGTCAAAATTTTAAGCGTGTGGGTAACTTCTTCTTGTACCGCTGCTCTGACTCCAACTTCTGTTGCCTTGGGAAACTTTGATGGTTTGCACCTAGGGCATCGACAAGTCGTGCAGCCAATTTTAAATCGATCGCCTAGGTCAAATTCTGCGACGGTTTTTGCGTCGGGGCAAAACTTGCTCTCCAACGCTGGCAAAGATCAAAATTGGGAAACAGAACATCCGGCGACCTGCGAAAATGACTCAGCAGCACCGCCCGATAGAGCCGACAGCCGCCATAATTTCGATGGTTTGATAGAGCAGACAAGGGCAGAGGGCAACAGCCTCTCTCGTTGCGATTCTGATGGGGTTGATCGGCTTTACGGCACTGTGGTGACATTCGATCCGCACCCGCAAGAATTTTTTACGGGTCAACCGAAAAAACTGCTGACACCTCTGGCAGAAAAGGTAGAATTGCTCGCAGCAATGGGCGTCGAGCAACTTGTGCTGCTGCCGTTCGATCGAGAACTTGCAGCTTTGACTGCTTCTGAGTTTGTCGAGGAAATTTTGGTGCGACAACTAAAAGCGAGTCGAATTAGTGTGGGGGTTGATTTTCGGTTTGGACGGGGACGCGCTGGGACGGCTGTGGATTTGCAGTCGATCGCCTCTGGTTACGGTATTGATGTTGCTCTTGTACCGCTGCATAATTGCGGTGAGGGCGATCGGATCAGCAGTTCTGCAATCCGCGAAGGTCTGGCATCCGGCGACCTCACAAGAGCGAATCAGTTGCTGGGGCGACCTTACAGTTTAGTCGGGACTGTGGTTGGGGGACAGCGGCTGGGTAGGACGATCGGATTTCCTACTGCTAATATCGAACTGCCGCCGGAAAAATTTTTGCCACGTTTTGGCGTGTATGCAGTGCGAGTCTCGGTGAAGCAGGGAGGGGAAAAGATGAAAGAGGAAAGTTCTTCTTATCAGCGGGAAAATCCCAAATCTCTAATTCCCCGCACAGCATCAAATTTATTTTTTGTCAATGGGGTGATGAATGTTGGCTGCCGCCCGACAGTAGACGGCCTGCAACCCACTGTGGAAGTTCACCTGTTAGATTGGTCTGGGGATTTGTACGGTCAAACCTTGAGCGCGAGTTTGGTAGAGTTTTTGCGACCCGAACAAAAATTCGCGTCTCTGGAAGCTCTCAAAACTCAAATTCAGGCAGATTGTGATATTGCTAGAAGCGTATTATAGCATAGGGCATAGGGCATAGGGCATAGGGCATAGGGCATAGGGCATAGGGCATAGGGCATAGGGCATAGGGCATAGG
>NZ_JAUBTL010000087.1:0-23286 GCF_036702475.1 Microcoleus sp. D2_18a_B4 | reverse complement strand
CATTGGTTGACACGCCTTTGTTGAGAGACTCTCTTAACTTATACGTTTGTTAGCATTTGTTAGCGAAAAAGTGTCGGATAAGTATGTACCCAGCGGCAAATTCTGACTTTCGGTGGCTCAATCTTCAGGTACAGCGACACCAAGTCAGAACCTACTACGCGGCACGCTTGCATCAGAGATTTGGGCGATCGACTATCGGACTCGGTTCTGATGAATTTACGGCCCTGGTGTTGGCACGCAAGCTTGACGGGGAAATACAGCGACTGGTTGACGCCGCTGAAATAATTGATTTAGAGTCTCTGCGAACTTTTGTTGGGGAGTTAAAACCGCTACTAGCTAATAGCAGTAAAGCTTCTCTGCGTATAGTTCGCAAGGATGAACTTTCACTGCTTTGGAAAAAGTATGTTGACTTTCACCAAGCACTCGGTGCGTGGGAACAAACTTACATCAACAATGAAATTACCCATGTTTCTAGACTGTTAGAAAAATGCCCGTTTAAGCGACTGGAGGATAAGTCAGAGATTCTTCAGTGGATACTTAATGACAAAAAACGCTCTGCTGCTACCTCGAAAAAACGGTTCATGCACTTAACTGCGGCAGTTGATTGGAACAGTAAGCAGGGTAATATACCTCGCAGATGGGGTATTGAATATCGTGATGTTTTGGGGTCTGTCAAGATTAGTGGCAAGAAAAAAGAGAAAAAAAAGATTGATGTGTATACGGTTGATGAGGTTTACCGCATCCTAAATGCTCTCAGAGATGATACCTATTCTCGGTTTAAGGGCAAGCACAGTCAATATTACAAGTACGTTTACTTTCTTTGGCTGACGGGTTGCCGTCCCAGTGAAGCAATCGCTCTCAAGTGGGATAACGTCAATATTGCAAGAAGAATCATAACTTTTTGCGAGGCTCAGGTACTGACTTCTGGTGGCAAGATTGTTTCAAAAGACGGTACTAAAACAGAGCTGTTGCGGACTTTTCCCGTCAATCAAGAATTGCAAATTTTGCTTGAGTCAATCCCACGGCAAGAAGGTTTTGTATTTACCAATGAGATGGGAAAACCTATCAGTCAGGCTGCTTTAAATACTGTTTGGAAGACGTTACTCAAGAGTCTTGAAATGCGATATCGTATTCCGTACAATCTGAGACACACGATGATTTCGTACCACGCTAATAATGACTTTCCTATTCAAAAGCTGGCTAAGCTTGTAGGGAATTCGCCGGAGGTAATTATGCAGCACTATTTGCATTTTGATATTGAGCGTATTAATTTACCCGGTGTGGTGCAAGAGTCTGATATGGGTTAAATATTCCTGTTTTTTGTGACTCACTATTTGGGTTAGGATGCGAAACAAAACTTTACACTTCCTGTGTTGACAAGGAAGTGGAAGTCTGCAATCGTGAGTAACTAAGGAAGATTGATGCGCGGTTGACGAGCACTTGCAATGCTAGCCAAACCACGACTTCCCCAAACCGTTTTACAGCAACGTTTGGAGCCTATAAATTATGCCACTTTCAGCCGATTGTCCTAACGGACGATCGCAACTCTTAATGATTGAGTTGACGGGGTTTTGCCATGACTAAACCTACCGTCAGCTACCGTCGCATTGACAAACTAAGGGCGATCGCCTTTGACCGTGGCTTCACCAATGAGGACGCCAAGCAGTTCGGGAAACTCAGCAAAACTGCTACGTGGGAAGCGCTGCTGGAACTGTACCTGGTTGACGGCGAATCACTTGACACAGTGAATGTAGACACTGTAGACAGCTTGAGTGTAGACACTGTAGACACAATACCTGAACTGCTTGACCCGCAAGCTGTAGACACTGTAGACACTCTAGATTGGACTAACGACGGTTCGTTCCCTGTGTGCAGTTTCACCCGCCAGACTTCCACCAGCTTTTTAGACTGGGTTGACTTTGGGCAACTCATCGCACTTGTACTCGCATCGGCGGGGGTGTTTGTGCTGGCAATGTCTATGTGGCGTCAAATCAATCCCTTGAATTTATTCCCCTCCCCTGTTCGCGTCAACATTCAAATTGGGACAAAATTATGAGCTTACAACTACGCCTATTCGGCGGAAATTCTGATGCTGGAAAAATGACTGCCAGCAACGGCGGCGGACACGCAATCGACAAATCAAAAGTTTTGGCAAGCACTGATGCAAGCGTCATCACACCGTTAAATCCTGGTAACTTTTCCAGCATCCGTAGTGTTCCAGTTGTGCCAGCACCGCGCTACTTTACCAAGGAAGAAGCGGACGCAATGAAGGATTTAGCAAAAGAGAAAACAGACGGGGCAAAACAGTCTAAACGCGCCTATGAAGCGCTGGCAAAAGTTGAAGAAGCTGATGCTAAAGTTCACCGTCATCACCGCAAATATGAGGGTGTTGTGGCTGATAATGAACTGGGCAAAAAACGCTCAGACACTCGACTGGCTAAGCACTTGCACAGCTTGCGTCCCGGCTATGCCCGACTGGGTTTAGGGATTGATAAGGCCGATAGTGATGCCCGCACTCGGATTGATGCGATTAAAGCCAAACTCACGGGAGGGACTAACTAAATGAAAGCGATGTATCTGGCAAATTACTTCGTTGCCGGGTGCGTCGCTTTCTCCCTTTTGGGGTGGATAGCGAGTCTGCATTCGATGGCAATGAAAGCCGTTTTATTCTTGTTAGCAGCGATGGCGATTGCTTGGGGGTTGAGCTGGTTACTTGACTACTCCCTGAGTAAGTTACTCAAGATTTCAGTGGCTGATTTACAGGCTGTTTTAATCGGCAGTTTAGCGATGTTGCTGATTGGTTTGGGGGTGTTTCTATGCACCTAGACTTTTTGACTACAGAAGATTTTATCAATCTTCTCTCGCAATTTGTCGAAGAAATAAAAGCTGAAAACTTGAAAGAATACGCAAGGGCTAAGCGACAAAAGGAAGACGACTGTGAAATTTTTAACTGGGATTTTACAGATTTACAGTACGAATTTGAAGACAGAATCTCCGCTGCTCTGGAAAAAGCGATTCGAGCTGAAAACCTTGATTTTGAGAAAGCTGCTAGCGAAATCAACAATCATTCAAGTAAGTTACTTGAGGGGGAATCATGCAGCTAAAACTGTTCGTTTTAAGCGCGTCCTCTGTAGTTCTTTGGCTGACTCCACTAGCAGCACTAGACAAAAAGCTAGACACTCACAAAGCGCTGCAAGGTGTTAGTTTGTGTGCTGCGATTGCTTGTGCAGTATCGGCGGGTAATATCGCCCGCAAACTGTCCGAACAAGGGGAGATTGAGGCAATTAAAGAGCGGGCAATCACTGCCGATGTGGTGGATGAAATCTCGACTAGCGTATACATTTCTCAGAAACAAAGACAACAGGAAGCAGAACAAATTCTGGCAACAAACGAACGAACAGACGAACAAGAGGCAGAACTCGATTCGATAAGAGAATCACTAGAACTGTTACTGAATAAGACTTCTGGCGATTCGGGCGAACTCGCTGTAGTGAATTTATCCACTAGGCAGCAAGAACAAATCGAACTGATTTTGCAATGTCACGCGAAGGGCATCACTGGCAAGAATAAAATCCTTAAAGAAGTTTGGGGAGTGTCAGCCGGCAGTAGTCAATCCTACCGGGACGCGAAGGCTGAGTATGAGTTTTTGATGCCGTTTGTGAAGGGGGAAAGTGATGACTAGACAGCCGAATATACCAACAGCAGCAGCCCTAAGATTGACTGGTACCAAGTCAGAAATAGAGTTAGTGTTGGCGGTTTTGCGAGGTAAAGACTTCTTTTGGAAAACTAACGGCAAGTTCTACCCGCAGCGGGGAGATGATAATCAGTACGCCTACTACCTCAATGAATTGCAATTACCGCAGCTAGGGGTAGCAGTCCCGCCAACACCAGGGGAACCACAGCCTCGACCGTGGGACGCAGTTCTGGGTGGTCAGGGCACAGAAAAATCCGTCCGAAATTTCGGACAAGAGTCCCTCTGATTTGGCGGCGCTGAAAGCCTTGTTCTGACTCACTCGTCTAGTGCTTTTACCTTTAAACCCGACGAGTGAGTTTTGGTAGAGAAACGGTACGTTTTTTTTACGTTTTCTAGTCGTGTCGCGCAGGAAAAACACATGGAGGCAGATCCGCTAGTGAAGCATTGTTATAATCAGTAGCAGACCACTAGCAGCCTCCTGCTGTGTGTCTGCGATAACCAGTGTGAGTCAAATGCAGGAATGAGAATCAGCACCGCATATTTCCGCAAGAAAAGGGCGGTTCCTTTCTCTATGCCCTAAAGTTTTCCAAAAACTGTAAACACCAAAAAACCGCTGCTCGTAATTGGAACCTACACGCAACGGCTTTTGGTAATCATGTTCACCCAGGCGGTGTACACGTCAATAATGAACACATCATACCCCACTGGGGAAAATTCTGCATTCCAAAATCTAAACCCTTTCAACCAAAAGCACCTCGCAGAATGGTGCGAGGGTTCAGCCGTATCAGAAGCGATCGCACGTCTCAACATCGAATCGCTGACGGCAAAAGAACTCAACGAGCGCATCCGTCCAAAGGAACCCATTAAGACAGGGGGCTGGTGGTGTCGTGGCGTTAACTGGCGGACAGGCGCATTTATGGGTACGTGGTACGGACAAGGCAAGCCAGACAAACCACATCAGCCAGAAGGTTCTAAACCGCGCAAATACCTCACAGGTAGCGGCATGGAACCCGACGCAATATTCCTAGCCATGCCCGATAAAGATTATTGGGCAAAGGTTCACACTGACAAATCCATCCCCCGTCATTGGACAGAGGGAACCAAAAAAACGGGCGCGGGTTTAAGTATTGACCTAGCTGTCATCGCTCTAACGGGTGTGTGGAATTGGGGTAACGATGGGGAACTGGCGCGCCGTGTGAAGGAGTGGGCACAGCCCGACACCATCCACTACATAGACTTTGACTCGGACTATGCGGCTAACCCATCTTGCCGTGCAGCCATTTTGAAGTTTGGCCGCTTGTTGGAACAGGAGGGCTGCGAGGTACACGTAACGGTTTGGGATACCAAGTTTAAAGGGATGGATGATTTTATCAAAGCTAACGGTTGTGACGCTTTCAAAGAGGCTGTAGCGAGTGCGTTACCTCTAACCAAGTGGGAGAAACAGCTCAAGAAAGGCGATCGCAAAAAAGATGCTTCTAACCCTAATATTTCTCTAACTCCTCACCCGCGCACGCAAGAACAAGTAGTATGCCAGAAGTATGACAGTAGTGAGAACGACTACATCCCAGACACAGCACCGACTGCACTGCAAAACTTCGTACAGAAGGCAGAGGCTGCACTTTACTCAGACGGTCACTGGAAAGCTATTGGAGGTCAGCTTTATTTCTATGTTGGCAGTCACTACGAATTGCGATCGGAGTCCGAGGAAAAGCGCCGTATCGGTGGCTGGCTCAATACCTACGCGGAGAAGGTAAAGGGTGTTTGGGTCAACAACCGAGCCAGGTCTAGTAACGGAACTGAGATTCTGAAGTGGGTTATCGATCAGAACTGGGTTGACCCAAACAAAATAAATCCTGACGGCTTGAACTGCTCTAACGGGGTAGTGAAAATTAACCCTGACGGTTCTCACTCGTTTGTGCCACATGACCCTAACCAGGTCTATACCTATGTTGGCTGCAAGTACGACCCCGACATTGACCCGACTGATTGCGATCGTCTTTTGGAATGTTTGGAGCCGTCGCAGCGTGAGGTATTTTTGCGGACTGCTGCTGCTGCGTTGAATTTAAAGCTTGTCCGCTCCAAGCTGACGGGACGGGGCGTTAAAGGCTTGCTGTGCTACGGCGAGGGGGCTAACGGTAAAGATACGTTGCGGTCTGTGTTGGCTGCTGTCTTTGGGCGGGGGATGACCGGGAAGTCGCTGTCAGACTTCAAGTCCTATGACAATGGCCGCAAGTTCTCTCTGGCAGGAATTGAAGGAAGCATCTGCAACTGGGCTTCAGAGAATACTGCAAAAGTAGACCTAGATACCATCCAGAGCCTTAAACAGTTCATTACGGGCGACCCTCTTGATATTGAGCGCAAAGGCAAGGATAGCTATGAGTACAAGCCTGCGGCTACCTTTTTTGCCAACTGCAACAAGCTACCGTCTATAACCGGGGGGACGGCTGCAATTGATGACCGCTACGGCATCCTGAGTTTCAAGAAAACCTACAAGCGTGATGCTGACCCTTCTCAGGGTGAATTGGAAGCTGACCCGCGTTTTAAGGATGATGACCAATTTGTCCTTGAGCGGATTGCGCCGGCGATGCTTAACAAGATGTTGGAGCGGTTGCCGTTGTTGTTGAAAGAGGGGATTGACTACAAGGCAACCCGTGAGGCGATGCGAG
Organism: Microcoleus sp. D2_18a_B4; assembly: GCF_036702475.1. Lineage (NCBI taxonomy): Bacteria > Bacillati > Cyanobacteriota > Cyanophyceae > Oscillatoriales > Microcoleaceae > Microcoleus > Microcoleus sp. D2_18a_B4. The sequence continues at coordinate 16,926 of NZ_JAUBTL010000087.1, read as the reverse complement.
AAGCTCAAGAGGAAAGTCGGCACTTGTGGCAGTTTGCGCGCGAGGTTGGTTTGGAGGTTCAGTCTGGCGGTCGCGTCTGGGTTAAAGATTTGTGGGAGCAATTGCAAGCTTGGTATGAGGATGCAGGGATTCTAGAGAGAGAGACTAGCGGCACCAAAGAGAAGCTGATTTGGAATGAACTTCCTAGTAAGTATGACGCTCCGGTGAAAGCTATAAACCAGTTGTCCTCAAGGCTTAGCGAGATTTTTCCTAAGCTTCAAGTGTGTAAATATCTTGAGCGTGATGAAATGGAGCGAAGAGGACAAAGATATTTGCTTGGAATTGGATTTGTGCAAGGTTGCCCAAAAACTGTAAAAACATCGGTTCCATCGGTTCCAGTAGATGCAGTAAGTGATACAGCGGTTCCATCGTCGGTTCCAAAAAATACTGGAACCAACGATGGAACCGCACAAACCCTTATGCAGAGCGGTGGAACCGATGGAACCGACGTTTCCTCACCTTTTAGTCAGGTTTGCAATTTACTCTCTCAACTTACCGACAGCGAGCGCGAGAAACTGGTAAAAATACTCACTCAATCTCCGCAAGCTCAGCCCCCATTAAAACCGGAGTCAGAGCCGGCAGTGGCATCAGTACCCGAAGTTATCAGCTCAGAGGACGCAGAAAAAATGCGAGACATTGCACTAATCTGGTGGCCAGAGTACCGTTCTGAACATTTACAAGCCCTGCTTACTCAAATGTTCGGATGGAATACGCCGGGACGGAAATACAGCACTGCTACTATCGCTGACTGGTTGGAGGGAGAAGACGAGTTAGTCCGTGAGCGGATTGCTGAACTCATCCGTCTCCAAGGAAAAATTTAGCCACTGCCTGACAACTGACGACTGAATCCCATCCCCCTTAATTGGGGGATTTTCGTGTCTACAAGTTTTGTAGACAAACTGTTGACAGTGTAGACAGACATCAGTTATTGTAGACAAATACTGTATACAGGTGTCTACAATGAGTCAGAGTCAAGTCGTATCATTCAGGGCTTCCGGTCACTTCCTGAACTGGATAGAAGCTCAAAAGCTAGACGGTGAGTCGGTCAGTCAAGCTGCACAACGCATTCTCAAAGAAGTCTCAGGCACGTCTACAGCGCTGTCTACTTTGTCTACACCTATAGTGTCTACATCGTCTACAGATTTGTCTACACGAAGCAATGATAGTGTCGCGTCTACAAATATTGTAGACACTGTAGACAAGGCTGTAGCCGATCGCCTTGACCCCGTGATGGAACGGATGGCCGCCATTGAGGAACGGCTGGGAAAATTGAGTGCCTGAGTGACGGCAACGATGAATCACTCAGGCAGGAATTGAAAGCGGCCAACAAGCAGCTTGCAGAATGGGACAAGGAACTGAATCAGTTACACGAGCGCAACGGCGATTTGGGACTGAAGGTGCAGATGTTGGAGCAAGAGCTCAAGGAAGCGCGGCGCGATCGGGAGGGAGTTGAGACGGAACTCTCCGACCTGAGACAAAAATCAAAAAATGATGCAGCCAGTAAAAATTTTCCCGATTTTCCAGAGCCGGCCGACTTGCTCAACCAGTTGAGAGCGCGGCGTAAAAAGACGAGGGCCGAACGGGAAGACGTGGAGGTAATTTTAGAAATACTCCTACCCTGATCGATCGCCCTGATGCGGGGTAGAGGGAAGCAAAAAGTGGTATATAAAAGCGGTTTATATACCGTTTTTATATACCACTTTATATACCATTACCGATAAATTGCACAGATGGCCAAAAAAGCTGATAACCTCAAAGCCTTGTGTAGTAAGGGATGTACGGAGAGGGTGGGATTTGAACCCACGTTGAAGTTGCCTCCAAAATAGATTTCGAGTCTACCGCATTCAACCGCTCTGCCACCTCTCCAATTAACTTGAGATGTGAGCTAAAAGTATTTTACCGCACAGTGCGCCAGATTGTAAATCTTTATAAAAAAGAAGTTTGATTTTCTTCAGATTCCAGAGTGGTCTTAAATCCCCCTGCGGGAGTCCACTGGAGGGCTCCGTCGCGCCCTGTCCAGAATATCTGGGTTTTGCTTTGGCGCAGTTGGGCAGCGGTTTCTGGGTCAATTTCGTCAGCAGAGGCGATCGCCACTTGCGGCCCAACCGCGCCCAATAACTCGGCCGTCAGGGCTTTTCCTGACCACCACAGCACTTGAGCCGGCTTCAAGGTTCCCGTTGCTGCCAATTTTTTTTGCACTTCCGGTGTCATTTCACCGACGAGCAACCAAGTTCGATTTCCCACCAGGAATTCTACCACCGGAATCTCCGCATTCACGAACTGCAACCGCGTCGAACCCAGATCAACTGTACTGCTAGTTTCTAAAGGAATGTAAACGCCTTGGCGAGATTGCACAGCCGTTATAAATTCCTGATTGTTGCCACGGTGAATTTGTTTGGGAGCATTATTATCATAAAATGTTTTAATTGGCAAGCGTTCTAGTAATTTTCCCCAACCACTGCTCAAACCTAAATGACCGTGAGTGGCGATCGCAAAATTCACAGAATTAACTCCTTGCTGCTGCAAAAAAGGCAACACTGTAAACCTTACGGTATTTTCATCACCGCTATTAATTAGTGCCACTCTTCCCCGATCTTGAATTACTAAAACAGGCTCGCCAGATGTCGCCAGCAAAGTAACTTGAAATAAAGATGCTTGAACGTGCCAAGCTGGCAAAACTATGATACTTATTCCCGCCACCAGCGCCAGCGGTAAAATCCAAGCAGATGAAAAACTCGGCAGCGAAACAACTCTACTTTTACCCTTCTTCGCTCTTCCTTCTTCCTTCTTCCTTCTTCCCTCTTCCTTCTTCCTTCTTCCTTCTTCCCTCTTCCCTCTTCCTTCTTCCTTCTTCTTTCTTCCCCCGATCCAAACCCAGCAAATTAAACTGTAAAGCGCTATTAGCTGAAACACCGATACTTGACCGACAGCTACCGAATTACCGGGTAATTGCGAGAAATATTGGGCGATCGCAATTAACCCCTTTGCCGGATAGTCCAACAGTTGCGCTAAAACACTGCCAGCGGGCGGAAAAATCAATCCAGCTAAAGCGCTAACCATCCCCCCAATACTCAAAATCCACAGCAAAGGAGCCGCAATAATATTAACTAAAATGCTGTAAGGTGATACCACGCTAAAAACGTAAAGTAACAGCGGCAGCACCCAAATTGAAGCGGCGATCGGAACCACAATAATCGAAGCGATCGCGGGCGGCATCCAGTCCAACTTTGCCATCAGTGGCGGCGTTGTCACTATTAACCCCAAAGTCGCCAAAAAACTCAGTTGAAAACCTAAATCCCAAATCCACAAAGGGTTAACCAGCAGTAAAATAGTAGCAGCAATTAACAGCAATCCCAGCGGCTTAACTTGGCGGCTGAGCACCAAAGCAAATAGTGTCCCAAATCCCATCAAAGCGGCGCGGCACACTGATGGTTCAAAGCCAGTTAGCCCCACGAGCAAAAATAAAGCACCGACGCCAAAGCTAAATTGCAATTGTTTGGAAAAACGCCTGGTTAAAGCTAGAACTAAAGCCAAAACCATCGAAACTTGAGTGCCGGAAGCTGCGATCGCGTGCGCCAATCCAGCCTGCACAAAATAGTCTCGGATGTTGTAAGGTAAATCTACTGCTTGTTTGCCAAGGGCGATCGCACTGATCAAGGGCCCTTCGGGAACATTTAACTGCGATAGTTGCGATCGCACGATCCGCTGCCGCATCGCTTGAATTTTCGATGGCTGCATCCCGCTTGGTTCCAAGAAAGCAGCCGTTTGGCTGTTAACTCGATTTACATCCGCGATCGCCTTTTCTCTCTTCCAGTCAATTTGACGCCCTTTGAGTCCTGCAAAAGCCCCTTCTCTGGCTAAATATGTTTGAAAATCAAAAGCCCCCGGATTCGACGGTGGCTGCGGTTTGTACAATGAACCCACAACTGCGATCGTATTGTCGGCGTACAAACCCGTTGTTTGCAGCAGCGGCACTGTAACGTAGAGTTTACCGGATACTGGGCGGTTTACGACTGCTCCTCCCTCGCCGCCGTTGATTTCGCTAACTAAATCTGTTTCTAGCCAAAATTGCGATCGACCCGATCGAGTCAATCGGGGCGTACTGACAACTCTACCGCGAACTGTCACTGCCACTTCTTGAGTGTTGCCGCCAGCCGGAATCAGTTTGCTGATGTCATCTATTGCCGGTTGGGGCGATCGAACTGCAAAATAAACGCTAGCTAGAAATGCCAGCAAACCCGCAACTGCCCACACCCATTTCGCTCTCGGTAGCCTCTCCAACAAACTCAACTCTTCCCTCGCATCTAAGGGTTCTTCAAGAGCATTTTCTTTTTGTCTGCTGCGTCTTTTCTTAGTAACTTGGACAGAATTTTTAGTATATTTTCGCAACCATTTCGGCAGGGCGATTGCTACCGCTATTCCCAAAGCAAGTATCGCGTATCTACCCCAAAAAACCGCTGTAGAAATCAATCCCAAAATGTAGGCAAGACAGAAGATGACACCCGTTGCTTGATTCATTAATTAGCAAGTAATTAGCAATTTTTACTGTCAAAAGTAGAGTTGGTTTCAGTCCAGAACACATAATATCAATTCCGGTTATATCGGAATGATTTAACCACAGAGAACGCAGAGAACGCAGAGGAAGAGAAGAGAGAGAGACGAATAATGGCGATGAAGAGAGGATTTCATATAAGCTCTGTATGTAGGGTACACATTGCGACCCTACATATACTACCACTGCCTGATAAGTCTTCTTCTAAATAGACAGCCCCAATTTTAAACCGAAAGCCGCGTGCAGCACCATAAGTGCTAAAGCCGTCGTGCCTAAATAAGCGTGAACCGCGCGCAGTGCTAGCTTATTGCCCCCAAAACCCGTCAGCGAAATCAAGCTGCCAATAGCCAGTAAAACCAGCACTGCTGAACCCGTCCAAAAATGCGGGCTTTCCATGACTGGCTGGTGCTGCATCACCAGCGACAGCAAGCCGCCTGTATAGCCCAAAGCTAGAAACAGAAACATCCACGGTGCAAGCTTGCGGTGATCCGAGCGACTTTTGAGTGCGACATCTTTATCGGTGGCCAAACGTCCCTGCCATCCCGTATAGCCGACAAAACTGCCCATCGCCACTACCACTATCCCCATCATTACAGGGTGTCCCCAATGGGTAATTGGTTCGGGAATTCCTAGACTGCGAAATTGACTGGCGATGGGTTCTAGAAGTTCGCTTAAATTTACCATTTGATACTGACTCCAAACTTGGCGATAAATATTTTCGGACTAATCATTAAAATATTATAAAATATTAGTGTAGCAAGTGCGATCGCGATTTCTAAGAGCTGTTTAATATCAAATCCGTGCTTTATCGTGGAGCGTAAAGTCTCCTTCAATCTGCAACCAAATAGAAGCACAATTTTCAGTTTTTGGGTTCACAGTCAACAGTCAACAGTCAACAGTCAACAGTCAACAATCATCAGGAGTGCAACCAGAATCTATCTAACATGATGGTCAAACATTGCGCCGAAGCCTGGATATAGGCAAAACTTAGCCGGCTTGGGCCGGCTGTGAGATGTTTTACAGCAGTGATGCTGCTTCAAGTTAATTATTAGCCTGATAGGCTAAATCTAAGAGCAAAAATAAACGCCATTCGCCCGCACATCACACCCCGTGGGCTGCCTTTTGCCCAATCTTCACAGCCTCATCCTCACTCTGGATGTTAAATTTTACCTGCCTGCTCAAAGTTAATTTCAATTCCTTGACTTTGGAATGGCCAAGTGAGAAATTAACATCGCAGCCGACGAGCCGTCACACTTCTAAATTTTGCTAATCGTTCTCAAGGGAGAATCAACTTCTGGAAAAAAACTAGAGGTTCCAAGTTTGAGACTTCTGGCATAAAGTATGCCGTCTGCCCAGGCTCACTTCGCGATCGACTGAGCGCTAAACTGTCTGAAGGCACCCTGATAGCACCCTTGGCTGTTGAGCAGCCATCGCTGTGCACCTAAATGAACCCTCTCAACTAACTCGCTGGGGATTCGGTTTTAGCAGACAAGCACTGACTTTCTTGCGTCGCCTTCCTCGGAACCGTGCAATCGCTACACTCACTGCGCCGTCGCTAAAGTAGCTTCCGAAGGTTGGATTTGATACTTTACGAGATTTGCCAGTTCTTGTAACTGATTAATCGCTTCTGCACCTTCTAGTTTCATGAGTTCGCGGTCGTCCCGCATCTCAGTCCAAGTGATACCGTAATCTGACACTAAGAATCGAATCAGATGGTTGTCCGTCAAACTGACCATAAATGAGGCACTGTTCATCTGACCCCCGCAAGTGTAGCAGGATGCCAGATAACCCCGATGCTCTAGCACGATCGCTAAAGCTTGGAGGTTCATTACCAAATCTTGAACGAATTTACGGTGTTGTTCTGCAAGTCTCAGAAACACAGTTCTCCTCCTATCACCACACCGTGTATTTTACATCCCATTTAATAATTTCTTAATAAATGGGTATTTAGGTGCTGGTTCAGTATACGTTTAGTATGCTCAAAAAAAATCGGATTAGCGACCTCTTCAGCCTACCTATACTACATTAACCGAGTTGTGCTCGAAACGCAGTATCAGCAGCGACATTCAGCCAAAACAGGCTCTAGCGGGGGACTCCAGCCGGAAAATTTGCCTGCTGTCAGGGCTGATTCAGCCGTCGCAGAGCCCAAAGATACAAATAACTAATGATAGTAATGCAATTAGTTAAGTAGAAGAGTTCAATCACCCTGGGGATACTCCTCCCAAAGCGTCGTGGTCTGCCGCAAGCTCAGAAAATCGCCATTCCCCAAAATCAAGTGATCCAGCAGCGGAATCGACAAAAACTGCGCTCCCGCCAGCAACTGTCGCGTCAAAGCAATATCCTCCGGGCTTGGTTCCACAATCCCGGAGGGGTGATTGTGCGAGATAATCGCCCGCGTCGCCCCCTGGCGGATCACCTCGCGAAAAATATCCCGTGGATGAGCCAAAGTTTCCGTTGCTGTGCCGATCGTAATTACCTGAGTACCCAGCAGCCGATTTTTCACATCCAGCAACACCACAGCAAAACGTTCCTGAGACTGCCACATCAAATCCTGACTCAGGGCATCCGCCGCCGCTTGGGGAGAGTCAACCACAGCCATTTCCGGCGGCCGCGACTGAAATACCCGCTTCCCCAACTCCACCGCAGCCAAAATCGAAGTCGCCTTAGCAGGGCCAATCCCGTGAATCTGCGTCAACTCCTGAACGCTAATAGTGCGTAGCACAGCCAGAGGATCGCGGTGGTGCAAACTCAACTGATTTAAAATATACTGTCCGAGCCCGACGGCGGAAAGTTTGCCGGGGCCCTGACCAGTACCCAGGAGAATCGCAATCAATTCTGCAGTCGCCAAACTTTTCGGGCCACCCGCCATCAACCGTTCCCGTGGCCGTTCACTCGTTGGCAAATCGACAATTCTTAAGCTGTAAGTCATAGCTGCACCCGCACCGCAAGCTCAACAATTAGACAATTTTAGCCGATCGATTTGCCTTCTTCAATTCGTACAATCACCGAAAAAAGCCTTCATCATTAACCGAGGATTTTGGCAGATTAAATCTAACCCAGCGTTTCGCAAGCGATCGAGTCTTGATCTCGATCGAGCTTAAAAGGATCGCCCGGATATGCCTCTAAAACTCGCTGTGCTTCAGCTTGAGTCGCAAAGTCCGAACAGTTGCAATCCGAGTTAACGCAACTCGGAAAATCGGCACTTTTAACCTTTGGTTTAGAAGACTCTTGACATACTCCCCTGCCTAAAGGCGAGAGGATTCTTAACACTTCATCGACCAATGCTACCGAAGTAGTCTTACGAGCGCCTCCATGTTCATTTTAAGTCGTGGCAATGCCCTATCCCGACTATATGTATCGTTTTGTTTAAAAAACATTAACAATACTTTGTTTTGCTTCCAGGTTGGATTTTAACCATTGCCCTTGGGTCTTTCCCTATTACTGGATCAGTCCCGGTTTCAACTCAAGATGAGTATATATCGCTGCAATCTTAGGTGGGGATTTCAACCAATTAAACTATAGCATAAAGCCGTCCTAAAAGGACGGGGCTTGCATCCCATTTTCTCGGTCAATAACTTTCTTGGTATCTTTTTTTGGCTGCTGTGCATCAAGAGCAATCTCTGCGGTTCGTTCAACAGATTTGACTGAAGATGGCAATTTGCGATCGGGCTCTGGTTTGGCAAGTGCAGGTGCGGGAGGAGAAATTGCAGGTTTCGGTGTTGGTGTCGGCGTTTTCACAGTCTCCGGCTTGGGTGTCGGCACTGCCGAAAGCGGTGATGGCTTAGCGGTTTGAGATGATTCTAGCCGATCGGTTGGGGCCGGAAGCGCCACTGAAACTTCCTGAGACGGATTGGGTGCGGCGACGGCAACAAGTACAAACGAAGCCGCCATCAACCCGCCGTACATCGCAGCCGATCGCTTGCGGGTTGGTGCACCCATTTCGGATTAACAATACCCAGAAAGAAGGCAGGTATCGACAATAGAAAGCTTAAGATGAAAAAATTAAACATAGCGATTTTTAGCAGTAAAAAAGAGAAGTAATCCAGGACGGCGAAACCGGGTTTATTTTACCCAAATCCGAGGTGAAGCACGAAGGATATCTGTTTAAACAACCCGATTTATTTAATCCCTGTGCGTAAGTCCTGAGAAGTTAACTTCCTTATTTATCGGCAGGCAAACTCACAAATCCCTATGATTTACGAAGTAAACTAGAACGTTGGAGACCCGACCCTGGTGTAAGGCTCGCGAATTAAATAATTTACACAAGTTTGTGGGGAGTAGGGTTGGGCACTCTTAGCCCGCCATTTCTGGACGGGCTCTTAGGCCCATCCCACAAGAACAATCACGCATTGTAAGTTATTTAATTCTCATTCCTAACCGGTTTTTGAGTAGATTTCTCCTTGCTAAAACCACGATTTTTTCCTACAGTTCGCGATCGCACTCCGACGCCTATAAACCTGGGTTTTTAATTGCAGTAAATGAGTAGAACCAAGTATTTTTCTTAAAAAACTAAGTTTCTCGCCCCAACCGGGCGTAAGTCCTGGTAAAATTTCTTGTAATGGTGCCAAAAAAGTGAAATGCATACCCAGCTACGTTCAGCGCAAAGGTGCGCTTACCCTAAATTCGGGCCATTCAGTTGAGGCCAGCAGCCCCGATGAAACTGCTTGCGGCGGCTTAGGTGCTGTAACCCCAAGCAAAACGAACGAAACTGCCATCAAGCCGCCGTACAAGGCAGCCGATCGCTGGCGAGTTCCCTGTCCCACCCATTGAGGATTTAGCAGACCCAGACAAAAAGCCGGTGTGGAAAACATGAAAGTTAATACAAACAAGCTGGACATCACGCACCTCCGACTAGCGAATTGCAGCGATTAATTACTTTTATCTCCAATTAATAGCTCACAAATCCGCTTAAAAAAGTTGCAATTTATGATTTATAACTTTAGAATTATTGATGTTTATCAAACAATAATAAACCTTTGATAATCTCTTACTTTAGGTAGTTGTTAAAAAAATAATAGGTTTCTAGAGAGACCAAAAATTTAGCTTAAAATAGAAACTAAATTCCTTACTCAAAATATGAAACTCCGCTTTAACGTAGTGCGCCAAAATCAAAACGAGGCTCCCCGGGTTCACACTTACACCCTAGATGTGGAAGAGAGCAATACCATCCTAGACTGCCTCAACAGTATTAAGTGGGAACACGACGGCACTTTAGCTTTTCGCAAAAATTGCCGCAATACAATTTGCGGCAGTTGTTCTATGCGAATTAACGGTCGATCGGCATTAGCTTGCAAAGAAAATGTAGCCAGCGAACTCGCAAGATTGCAAAAAATAGCGGATTCCAGCTCAGCAGAAAGGCCTACCGATTTCATCCCAGAAATCACCGTCGCCCCAATGGGAAATATGCCGGTAATTAAAGATTTGGTTGTTGACATGACCAGTTTTTGGGACAACCTAGAAGCAGTTGAACCCTATGTCAGCACCGCCTCGCGAGCAATTCCAGAACGCGAATTTCTGCAAACTCCAGAAGAGCGATCGAAACTCGACCAAACCGGCAACTGCATCCTCTGCGGCGCGTGCTATTCTGAGTGCAACGCCCGCGAAGTCAACCCGGAATTTGTCGGCCCCCACGCCCTCGCCAAAGCTTACCGCACGATCGCCGACTCCCGCGACAGCGAAACCGAAAATCGGCTCGAAAAATACAACGAAGGCACCGCAGGCGTCTGGGGATGCACCCGCTGTTACTACTGCAACTCGGTTTGTCCGATGGAAGTCGCGCCGATGGATCAAATTGGTAAGATTAAACAGGAGATTCTCGATCGCAAAGACAACCAAGCCAGTCGATCGATCCGCCACCGCAAAGTTTTAATCGATCTCGTCAAAGAAGGTGGCTGGATAGATGAGCGCAAATTTGGCATCGAAGTAGTAGGAAACTACTTCCGCGACGTTAAAGGTTTGCTGAGTCTGGGCCCGTTGGGTTTGAGAATGATCGCTCGCGGCAAGTTCCCGATGTTTTTTGAGCCTTCAGAAGGTACTGAAACCGTGCGAAATCTGATCGAATCGGTTCAAAGTTTAGAAAAGTCAGCAGATTAGCGATCGGCTGTCATTTTCCTGGTAAATTACAAGTTGTGCGATCGCAAAGCTTCCCAAAAGTCATCACTCAAAACACGAAACTCAAAACTTTTAAATGACTGCTAAAACTCCTCCATCCCCAAAACCGACAACCCCAAATACCCCAAAACCAGAACCAGCCTTTGGATGGAATGCCTACGCCGAACAAATCAACGGACGATTTGCGATGGTGGGGTTCGTGGGACTTTTGCTGCTAGAATTCTTCACCCGCCAGGATTTTTTCACCTGGCTGGGCCTGCGTTAAATTAATCAAAATCAATTAAAAATGGAAGCTGAAAATTTATCTATATTTCAGCTTCCTTTTGATTTTTAAGAGTTATTTAAAATACTGTTAATCCAATTAAAGGTACAATATTATAACATTTATAGGGGAGCATCTCATATTTGCAAAAACACTTCTTTCTTCTTCCTTCTGACTCTTTTCTCCTGGCTCCTGACTCCTGACTCCTAATTCCAATTTCGAGCTTTGCTGCTTTCATTGAGATGCTCCCATTTATAGTGGCCTAAAAACATATGAATTTACCAAAGTGGAGAGTAGTGGCTTGTAGTGCGATCGTCCTTGAATTATAGGGACACGGCAATGCCGTGCCCTGACTACCAAGTTTCGTTCAAACTAATTTCCAATTGTTTCACGGACGGTCAAACTGTACTTGCCTCTACCTTTTGGAGGCGGATCGTAAGCATTGACAATGACGCGATAGCGACCGTTCGCAGACAAGGTAACAGTAAGCTCAGAATTGGAATTTTGCTGCGTTGCATCATCATTTTCTCCAAGTAGCTCGCCCTGGGAGTTGAAAATAGCGAGATAAGTATCAAACTCGGTACTTTCTACGGTAACAATCACTTTTTGACCCTGAGTGCCTTCAAAGGTGTACTCGTCGTACAAACTGCTGTCCGAGGGCAGTACAGAAGACTTAGCAGGGGTGAGTTCTCCGTTTTGCTCTAAAATGACCTTAGATGAACCCGCATCAGGGCTCGATCGAGGTTCTACACTTGGGCTCTGAGTTGGCGAACTTTGTGGTGATGGCGACGGGTTGGGGCTTGCTTGAGCTAAAACCGCCTTGCCAGCAGGCTTCGCATCAGTTAAATTTTGAGGAAATTCTGCTGAAATGAGGGTGGAACTACTGTTAGCAACTCCACCTAAATTGGAAACTGGCAGGGAGACAGTCGGCTTGCCAGAAAAAGTAGCTACCAGAGCAATTGGCGCGATCGCCCAAAATCTAACTTGACGCATGAATTACCTCGATTTGCAACGAAGAAGGAAGGAAGAAGTCAGTAGTCAGTAGTCAGTAGTCAGTAGTCAGTAGTCATGGATTATTTGTTAGGTGCTACCAATGCCCTGTTTGGCCCATGCCCTGTTTGCCCCATGCCCCATGCCCAATTTTCACCGGACAGTTAGAGTGTAACGACCCCTGCCCGAAGCATCGTAAGCATTGACAATTACGCGATAGCGACCCGTAGCGGGCAAAGTAACGGTCAGAAACGCATTTTTAGTCGAATCGCTCCCATCGTCATTTTCTGCCACTAATCGGCCGTTAGGGTCAAAGATAGCCACATAGGGATCGAAATCTGTACTTTCGAGGGAAATGGCTACAGACTGACCCGATCGACCTTCAAAAGTATACTCTCGATACAGACTGTTGTCAGACGGCAATACTGGGCCGCCTGCGACTAAAGCGCCTTCTTCTTGCAAAATTGCCCGAGAAGGCGCGGTAGGAGCACTCGCTTTCAGTTCTAACGTATAAGCCCCTGACTGCTTAGCTTGGTAGGAATTTGCCACTAACGTGTAAGTCCCGTCTGCTGGCAGCCTGACTGTAATTCTGGCGTCTTTACTGCCTGCCCCGTCATCGTCTTGCGCGATTTCCCGCTGGTTGGGCCCGAGCAAAATTAAATAAGGGTCAATCTCTTGACTTTTCATTTCTATTGTGATTTGCTGGCCCGCTTTTCCCTCAAACGAGTAGAGGTCAAAAAAGCTGTTGTCGGTGGGCAGAACACTAGACTTGTCGGTGAGGAGGCCGCTGACGGCGGGCCCGTTTAACGCAACTTTTTGAGGTGATTTGTTGCCACCAAAGGGCGATCGGGCTTGAGCCACGCGGGGAGCCCGCCCTTCTCGCACCGCTGTCAGGAAAGCGGGTAATTTGTCTGCGGAAATTGCAAAACCGATACCGATACTGCCACCGCCCCGACCGCGAGTAAAAATAGAAGTATTAACGCCGATTAATTCTCCTGAACTGTTGAGCAGTGGGCCTCCTGAATTGCCGGGATTGATGGCGGCGTCGGTTTGAATTAAGCCCCGCTGTGGGTCGATGCGGCTGACGATTCCGACTGTAAAAGTACCTTGAAATTGACCGAAGGGATTGCCGATCGCAAATGCTTGTTGCCCGACTTTCACCGAACCGGGACGGGCTAAAGGAATGGTAGGCAAATTGTTTTGACCGCGAATCTTCACCACGGCTAAGTCTAGACCTTCTTCGCCGAATCCGATGACATCGGCGACAAGTTTTCTGCCGTCTGACAAAATGATATTGACCGTACCGCCTGCCGAAACAACGTGGGCGTTCGTTAACACCATGCCGTCGGGGCTGATAATTGTGCCGCTGCCGTTAGATTTATCTGTATCGACGGTAACAACCGCCGGACTAGCCTTTTCGTAGACTCGAATATTGGTTTGTTCTTCAACATTTTGGGCGATCGCCCCCTGGGAATGCACCGAGTTAAATTCCGTTAAATCTGTTGATTGCCGCACAGGGGATGTCGTAACAACTGCAGCAGCGCTGGCTGCAACCCCAACCGTTAAAATTCCCGATACTGCTAAACTTAGAAGTTTGAAATTCATGGCGCTCGATTTTAGTATTTAGCGATCGGTAGCTAGGAATTAGGTTTTGTTGCTAACTGCTAACTACCTTCTGTAATTATTTTAAGACTTGCACCACGGTAGTGACATTCCTCACGCCGGTTCTCCTATTCGGGAATCTGAATCAGCAGCTAAATACTTAAAATTAGCTTCTCGTAGCGCAGCATCCTCATTGCCGTAGAAAAAAGACAGCAAAGCAAAACGCTGGCCACTAATCACCGGCGTCGCTTCATGCAGCAAAGAACACGAAAAAATAATCGCCGTGCCAGAATCGCCTTTATAACCGTGCGGCGCGTACTCGGGGAACCGTAAAAATCCCCCCGTGTACTCTCCCACATTCAAGTTTAGCGTCATCGCAAACCTACGGTGCACCGTAGCTTGGCTAGTGTTGTCGCGGTGCGGCCGAAAATAACCGCCGCTGTCAGCATCGTAACAACCTATCAAATACCGTTCAAACCTGGTAATTGTAAACTGAAAAGCTTTCTCTACTTCCGGCCGCACCCGGCGCCAAATAATCGCACTCAATCGCTGCTGTAACTTCGGGTCTTCAATAAAGAAATCGCGGCGCTTCTTAAAAGTGTCGTCGTGCAGACCAACTGTTTTCCCGCCTATTTGCCTCATAAAGCCCGAAGGACCGCCACCGTGAGTTTTGTACATATCGATCCAACTGCGGCAAGATGCTTTGTCCAAAACGTTAGGAATTACCAACACCGGGGCGTGAGGATTCGCCGATCGGGCTTCCTCAATTGGGGGCAAAGTTTTGAGAAAATCTAATACTTGTTGGGCGTGTTGGTGCGGTTCACCCATCGGCAAAATATTAATTACCTGAAGGTTTTCGTTGAGTACAAAAGTTTGGGGTGCATAGTGAACTCCGGCAAATCCATTTTCTTCGACATCTCGGAAAACACCGTACTGCTGGCTGACTTTTTTGTCTAAGTCCCAGAAAAAGAGGAATGACGGAGCAATTGTTGTCGGTCTGTTTTGTTCTTTGTCTGCAGGGTCAACGCTCACTCCGAACCGCGCTACTTGCAAGCTTCGGAATTCCTCTGATAGCTCTTGAAAGCTTTTGAGGATAACTTGGATTTGTTCAAAAGCTGCGCTGGCAAAGAAAAACAGCACGACTCGCCGGCCGCCAACGGTTGAGAAATGAAATAAGGGGTTATTTGTAGAAGGAATGGAAAACCAGGGAGCCGGATCTCCTATTTCGAGTAATGGCATCTTGCTGATTTAAGATTGGGGATTTTATATTTAGATTATTATGCTGTCGATTAGTTCCACAGATTCGGTAGGTCAATCGATTTTAGATTTTAGATTTTAGATTTTAGATTGAAGCATTGACCCCACGAATAAATTCGGGGGGCAAGTTTCTCGGATACAGGTTTTTTATTTCTGGGTCCTGAGTCTGCTTTCGGAATGAATCCGGGGGCTTGTATCCTGGATGCTTTCGGTCAAAATAAATTTAAAAAAAAATTAGCTTTTATTTGTGTATATCTCCGTTGGTTTGGGGTTTCACACTCGCAATTTACAGTCGTTTTAATCACTTTAATATCTGAGAATAAGTAGATGGGCATCAATAAACGCAACTTATTTTTTTGCCTGCGGGCACGATAAAAGTTTAGTTTCACCCATCTACTTAGTGTTTGCCTATTTGTCGAAACTGGGGGAATTATCCGGTTGGTCTTCCGGGTATTCTACAGGTCGATACTCCACGTAATCTGACGGCGGTGCTTCCACGTCGCGGTTGCTGGGGCGAGACCTCGATGATTCGGTAGGACGGGGTTTTTTGGTTCTCGGCGGCGTATCGGAACTGCGGTTTTCCGAAGCAGGGGGGCGACTGCTGCGGCTGCGGGTCGGTCTTTCTTCGGGGTTGTCTGAAACGTCCCAGTTGTCAGGCTCTTGGGCGGGCGGGGCTTCTGGGCGAGAGGGACGTTTGCGCGAAGATCGATCGGGCGAGTCGGGTCGGGAGGTGTTAATGCTGCCGTTGCGATTCGAGGGGCGGCGGCGGGGTTCGTCGTCGTAGGCTTCCCGAGAGGAACGGTAGTCTTGGCTGCCTCTGATGCGGGGACGCTGCGGATAGTCTTCCTCTGGTTCTAGCTGCTCCATTTCGGAATCATAGCCGTCGTAACCGTAGGCGTTGCTGACCGGTCGCTCTTCATCTACGTATTGGGCGCGAGTTTTCGCTTGGGCTGTGGTCGCTCCTCGCAGCTTGATGCTTTCTGTGGCAAAAAATATGGCGGTACCGCTGAGCAGAAATTGACCGAATGCCAGAATTGGGTCAAGCCGCCACCCTTGAAATAACAGAATACCGCCGCACAGCAAGCCGACTGCTGCAAAAAAAATATCGTGGTCTCGGGCTAGTTTGGGACGCCACGATCGCAGAAAATACAGTCCTGCCCCTGCTACTGCTAGGATAATCCCTAACAGGCTGCTCCAGTTCAATCCTAAATTGACCATTAGCCTATCTCCTATGTCTTTCCTATGTTAGCGAGTTAGATTTTACATCTATCATTAAGTCTGTCAGCCCGACTGTGCTTTCTGGGGCAGCGTCCGGTCAGGGTTTCAGCTTGGGAAGTGAGTATAATAATGAGTTTAACGGGAAAAAACCTCAGCTTGGCAGTCAACTGAAGGTTTTGCCTTGACAGTTGCTGGCAGCCGAGGTTTCTCGGATCGGGGAAATGCCCGACTTGTAGCCCACAATTGACTTGCAGCGCCGGACTTAGAAACCCGCTGACTTTTTAGGTGCGCTTGATTTTGTCTTTTTGGCTGATGAAGATCAGGGCGATCGTTGCTGGAATCACTACCAGTGTCACGCCCACCAGCAGGCTGTACAAAAAGTTCGCGAGAGAAGGAGTCATAGATTCAAAGCCTTTGTTACAACAATTTGATTTTTATTAATTTTATACTTTCGATCGCACCTGTGAAACGGTTAAAATTATGAAGGGCCGACTTAATAAAACTTAAGATTTCGAGATAAGACCCATGACTGGTATTACCGTTGCAAGTTGGATTCTGGGCTCTGTCCTAGTCGTGATGACCTTGCTGTTTATTTTTCGGATCGTTCTGACTTGGTATCCCGAGGTGAACCTGAGCAAGTTGCCGTTGAGTCTGATTGCTTGGCCGACGGAACCTTTTTTAGCCGTAACTAGAAAGATTGTACCGCCGATCGGCGGGGTGGACATTACGCCGATTATTTGGGTGGGTATCTGTAGCTTGCTGCGAGAAATGATTCTCGGTCAGCAAGGGCTGCTGACGATGATGATGTAAGAGTCAGCGGGCATGGGGCATGGGGCATGGGGCATGGGGCATGGGGCATGGGGCATGGGGCATGGGGCATGGGGCATGGGGCATG
>NZ_JAUBTL010000086.1:0-23667 GCF_036702475.1 Microcoleus sp. D2_18a_B4 | reverse complement strand
ATATTAAGTTGAATCGAACCTGTATTAGACATCCAACCATCAACAGCAATTTGATAGGTTGTCCCGGCTGTAGCATTGAGGCTAAGCAGGCTAGTGTTATTCCCTCCCCCCTGATCATCGAAGTCAATCAGAGTGAGGTTATCAACCGCAGAACCAGTGAAAACCGACAACCAAGTATCGAAATTACTGTTTACGGTGTTAATCTCAAAGGTCCCGGTACTGGGTGCTGTCCAAGACCACCACTCCGAGTTAGTTACTCCACTTTGGGTAGGTTCACCTACTTCTCCGGTGGATCCAATATTTGACCCTGTTGTACTCACAGGTGCGCCACTGAGCAAAGTTCGGTTAGCAAAGTTATCAGCCATAGTCTTTTCACCTTTTTTTCTGGGTGGTTACTTTGGTCTTGTCTCGCCTGTACCAATAATGCACCATTGGTGACAATTTAAGACTTAATTGCATTTGTCAATCAGTAATTTTACTCACACTAACTGTTTTATTGCATTTGTCAACCAGTAATATTACTCAAAATAACTGCTTTTTTAGGAGTGGAAAATTCACGATTTGAGAGGGAGTAGGTATAAATATCATGGGAGGCATGATTCCTCGATCGCCCAAATCTCAGTTTTATGCCCAAAATCCGAGTAAATATTGAGCATAATTGCTGATTGACAAATGCTTCCTTAGCTTAACTTGTTACCAATGATAATGCACGCGAATTCAACTGAATGAGCAAAACTTTGCACAGTCTTGGCGTTGCTTAATCAGGGTATGAAAAAAATAATTTGAAAATCCAGAAGCTTTGGAGATACTGGTTTCTATGATTTGCATATTTAGTCTTTCATACCGTAAATCCGCAACGCCCTGCTACGGAAAATATACCAGGTTAAGACACCCCCAGCCATCGCTAATCCTGCTAAACCCAAAAATACTGTCGGCAAACCCAGAAATGTTTCGGCTACCCCGGCCAAAGCCAACGGTAAACTCAAAGCGATATTAGTCGCATTGTTTTGCAGCCCGAAGACTTTTCCGCGCATTTCTTCTGGGGTTTCTGCTTGAATCGTAGTCTGCATCGGCACTCCCACCAATGAGGCAAATAAACCCAACAGAGTAATGAACAGCACCGAGAGCCACAAATGGTGTGTAAATGCAGAAAGGCCCATCAGAGCAAATGCCATGCCGATCGAGCCGATTAAACTCAGTTGGGAGTGAGAAAATTTATGGCCGAGATAGCCGACTGTCGCCGCCCCAGCAGCCATGCCCACGCCCACCGCAGCAAGCAAAAATCCAAATTGTGATGCTTTCATACCGGGGAGGATTTCTGCCAGCCGCACCGCTAGAACTGCCAAGGCTGCAAAAATGGAAAATAGAATAATTAGTTGAATTAAAGCATTGCGAACTTTCGGTTGATCGTTGATGTAACGCAGGCCATCTCGCAAATCTGCTAAGGGGTGCGGCGGTTCGTGTTCGACTTCGTTTTTTTCGCCTGTTTTCATAGACAGCAACAGCACTCCGGCGAAGGCGTAACTTCCGCCTACTACTAATTCTTTGCCGATGCCGAGTCCGCCGCCGAGGTTGGAAAATAGGGTGTCGGCTAAAGCTAGTAAGGGTTCTCCGACTGCGAAGCCAATAATCACCGAACCCATCATGGTTGTGGTGTAGAGGGAGTTTGCCGATAGCAGGTGGCGGCGTTCCACAATTAGGGGAATCACTGACTGTTCTGCTGGGGCGAAAAATTGAGTTAGAGTCGAAACTAGGAATGTCACTAGCAGCAGTAAGCAGAATCCGAGTGGCAGTTGACCGAGTTCCCACCCGTCAGAGAGCCACAGCAGCACGGGCAATGTTAAAACGAAGGCTCCCCGCAGCAGGTTTGTGGCGACTAGCACTGCTTTTTTCGACCAGCGATCGACATACACGCCTGCGGCGGCCCCGAACAGCACTGCGGGAATGGTAAAGGCGATCATGATTGCCGATACCCACCGGCTGATGGTTTGATCTGGCGCTTGAAAGCGGCTGGCCACCAGGGCGATCGTCAGTACGAGATAAACTTTATCTGCTAGTTGGGAAAAAACTTGGCCGCTCCACAATGCCAGAAAATTTGGGTTTTTGAGCACTGGCAGAAATCCCGTTTGTTTTTCGGGAATTTCTGCCAGTGCTTCGGAGAGTTCTGCTGCTGGCTCTGGTGTGGGAACCGGGGGGATTGCTTCGGGGTGTGGGCTATTGCCGTTGTTCCAGTCTGGTGCTGGAGTGGTGGGGTATTTATCCATTTCTGGGTCTGGGACGTTGCTCCATTGTCGATCGGCCAAGACCGGCTCGGAGCGAAAATCAGGAAAATTTTCTCGTTCTTCCATTTTGTGGTGGGTCACAGCTAAAACAGATATTGTCAAATCAGAATCGGACAGTCGCATCATAGGATTTGGGGTAGCTCGCCTGGGATGGTGGAGGTTGGGGGGATGGGAATTTCAAATTGAGGGGTTAACCCCTAAGTTTATTAATAATCTCGTAACTTTTTCTCTATCTATTATCTGATGTCGCAACAACCTTGAGAATTTACCTCAAAAGGCCGGCAGGTTCGGGTATCCGGCAGGCTGGGGGTGCGATGTTCGATCGCCCGTTCACCGATTTAACTCAACAGTCAAAATTTAAAACTCAAAACTCTCTAGGTAGGTGTCGATCGAGCTTCCCGATCGAATCGTGCAACCTAAATGATACTGGGCATATTGCCGCAAAATATTTTCTACTGATACCCAAGCTGTTCGATCGGTAATCCCCTCTCCTAGTTCTGGACTAGCCAACTGTTGCAACGCTGCTAATTCCTTAGCATTTATCTCGAAATTTGTCAAGTGTTTGCTGCCATTCGTTTGCCGGGAACGGGAGGCGGATCTCGACAAGCTACCGGTTTCTGAAGAGAGTTCTGCCTCTAGGTTAGCTAGCTCCGACAAGCTAAAGGTTCCCCCAGAGGGTATACTAAACCCGGTTTGCCAGTTCGGATCGGTGAAATTTGGGATAAGCGGCTGTCTGGTGGCGCAGCAGACTTGGACTTGGGGCGCGAGGCCGGCTAAGGCTAGCAAGTGAAAAATGCCGTGGGTGAGGTGAGCAATCAGCACGGCGGCAGATTGGATTTCTGTGCGATCGGACAAACGCTCCAAACGGCTCAAATGTTCGCCCAGCAACCAAAAGAGTTCTTCTTGGGGTTCGTCGGAAAGGGCGCTGGCGATCGCCAATTCTGCCAGATATTGCGCCGCTGCAAGTTTCCCTAGGTTGCGGCTCAAACCCGGATGGGATTCTACGGTGTTGGCTTGGGTAATTTTGTCGAGCGATCGGCCTTTGGCAATTAGCAATTCGTTGACAACAAATAATTCGCTTCTTCCGCCAATGGTCGATCGTTGTTTGCGAACACCCGGTGCTACGGCTCGAATTAAGCCGAATTCCCGCGTCAAAATTGTCAGCACTCGATCGGATTCGCCGATCGGCGCACTCTTAAGATTGATTCCAGTTGCTTTGTAAGTTCTAATCATTTGTTAGTTGACTGTTGACTGTTGGCTGTTAACTGTTAACTGTTGGCTGTTGGCTGTTAACCTTTAGCTTTTTGTTTTAGTGAGTTAAGATAGGCATTAAGTTTGGGTGAAACTTCCTTCAATAACGGAGGCAATCCATCGCTATTTTTTTGATTTAAAAGATTACGATCATAGGCAATTCTTAACCAGTGTCTTTTTTAGTTGAATGAACCTCTGGTAATTTTTACGAAACGCTGATTATCTTGACAAATATGGCGTCCATGTCCTTCGCTAATATTAGCACCAACATTATCAGCCGATGTCACGATTTGTTAGTCCATCGTATACCTCGTAAATTAGTCCCAATTTTCAACAATAAACCATATTTAGTTTGAGATTTTTTCGGCTAATTGATAAACTTGTAGTTGTGGGTAGTTCTCCCTATTAACTCGTTTAAACAATTGATGATAAACAATAGATTAATGACCAATTAATACAAGTCAACAGTCAACAGCCAACAGTTAACTGTCAACTGTCAAATGTCAACGATTGTCTAAATTATCGCGCTGGCGGATTAATTCCGGGCCACGAGAAGTCCCCAAACGAGTTGCCCCAGCTACTACCAAATCTAGAGCTTGTTCATGAGTACGAATTCCGCCGGCCGCTTTAATCCCAATCCGTCCCTTCGTAACTTCCTTCAGCAATCGCACATCGTCAACTTTCGCCGGGCCAAAAAAGCCAGTGTTGGTTTTGATGTAGGCGGCACCGGCTTCCATACAAATCTCAGCCGCTAATTGTATTTCGGCATCGGAAAGGAGCGAACTTTCGATAATTGCTTTAATGGTGAGATTAGTTTCTTCGCAAATTTGGGCTAATTCCCGGTGGAATTCGTCGATTCTTCCAGCTTTCAACAATCCTAAGTTAACGGAGACATCTAACTCTACGGCTCCATTATCTGCTGCTTCTAGAGCTTCGTAAACTTTCACCGTTGAAGTCGAAGCACCGGTGGGAAAACCTATAACTGTACAGACTTTGGGACGTTTGCCGTGCAGCAGCTCAACTGCTTGTCTGACGTAGGCGGGATACACGCAAACTGTGACAAAGCCAAATCTCTCTGCTTGTTGGCAACAGTGTTCTACTTGCTCTGGCGTGGCGGTGGGGTCGATCAGGCCGTAGTCGATCAAGGGGGCAATATCGATGTCTGCCTGGTTTGCAGCCATTGCTGTTTTTTCTCCGAAGTAATTACTTTATTAAGTATGTATCGAATTTACCAATCTAAAATCTAAAATCTAAAATCTAAAATCGATCGACTTTACTCCGGCTCCTAGCAAGTATAAATACTCAATTGGCTCGTAAAAACTCTTGTGGGGATTGGTTTACCAATTTATGTCAAAAAAATAATATTTTGGTATCTGCCTTTAGATACATTTTGGCTCTCTCTTTAGGTATACTTTGTTAAAAGGACTTACGGTAGAGCCTGCGTCAGCTACGCTAGGGCAGAGCCTGGTAGCGGCTACTGTTTTTACTTTTAGTAGTGCTTTAAAAACATAAAAGCCAGTGCCAAGCATGAATCATTTAGAACTCGAACAAGAAATTGGGAAGATGGCTAGAGCGATGATGACTCGCAATAGCTTAATTGGTAAGGATTTGATTGCGGATCTCAGAGGGCGACTGTCTGTTGACAGTGTAGCTGCTTTGATGATTGTCAGTATTGAGCGTTTGATTTGGTATGACTGCGAGTCCGTAATCTGGAGTTTGAGTTATTTGATTCCTGCTGACGTGATGGAAGAAATTCGCCGGATTACTGCGCTGGTTGTTTGCCAGCGCTTGATGGGCAAGGGTTTTCTGCTGGGGAAAGATTTTAGTATTGATGCAACAGGCCAGTTGATGTTGAGTGAGAATGCTAAAACAGCGGTTGTGGTTGCTTGAATTGGGCAAGCAGAAGTAGAAGCTATTAGCACTAGCAGATTTGCAGTTAGACTTGGGGCGCCCTAGGACTCTTTGTGTAACTGCAAACTTAATTCGGGATGCGGTAAGAGTTGCGTGATTCACGCAGAGTTAAGATTCGCAGCAGCTCTAAAAAATGATGAGTGCGGTTAGCTAACAGAGCTTTTTACGAGAGGAAAATAGTTAGTTTCGACCGCAAATTGTTGAGGTTGTTACTGGCTCTGTGTACCGGCGATCGCCCTGTATCAAATTTTTCAGATTTTTAGTGGAATTACAGTTTTACTCCAGGTATGATTTCATGTAGAATCATCCCTAAGATAGATACAAAATATTATGAACTTAATTCAAAACTTGGAAGCGGCTTGGTATTACCATCTGGGTTCGCGCCACCTCGAAGCTAACGACGATCATGGTGCCCTGGCGAACTTTAACAGAGCTTTGAAGTTGCAATCAGATCATTATAAGGCTTGGTTCGGCCGAGGTATGGCTCTGGGGAAATTAGAACGGCACTTAGAGGCGCTGAAGAGTTTTGATGAAGCCTTGGCGGTGGAGCCGAATGCGAGCTTTGGCTGGCACAACCGGGCTATTGCTTTAGGAAAGTTGGGCCGCTGGTTGGACGCTCTCAACAGTTTTGACCGGGCTCTGGAGTTCAGTCCGTGCGCGGCAAGTATTTGGCACAACCGGGGACTGACGCTGATCGATATGGGGCTGTACCACAAGGCGGTTCTGAGTTTCGATCGCTCTTTAAATTTGTACCCGGAGGCTGCTTGGGCATGGTACAACCGAGGTAATGCCCTGTTGGAACTCAAGCTTTACTATCAGGCGCTCAACAGTTTTGACCGGGCGATCGAGTTTAAGCCTGATGACGCGAAGGCTTGGTACAATCGCGGTATAGCTGCGAACTCTATGGGACTTTACAAACAAGCAGTGGCTAGTTTTAGCCGATCGATCGCTCTACAACCGGGCAGAGCCGAAGCAGTGGGCGAACGGAGAGTTGCTTTGGAGAAATTAGTAGGTTTAAATCAGAGAAATGGCAAGTTTACTCCCACATCTGAGCGTCCCTTTGAAGATTATTTGATTTGGTACAACCGGGGTGTGGAATTGGCCCGAAAAGGCTGCTACTCTGAGGCGATTGCTTGCTACGAAACAGTCTTAGAAATAAATCCTGATTTTGCTAACGCTTTTTACAATAAAGCTTGCTGTTATGCGCTACTGGGATTTGCTGATTTGGCCCTTGACAATTTGCAGCGGGCTGTTGAGTTTATCCCTAATTTATACCGAGAGCTAGCTTTAGCTGACTCGGATTTAAGCTGCATTTGGAAACAAGAACGTTTTGAAGCCCTGATCCAAGGTTGATGTTACACAAAAAACAGCTCGCCAATGGGGCGAGCTATTTTTTGTGTGGCGCAAATTCGATCGCCCGACTGTATTGTAAAACTTCGTTGAGTTTGTAAGCACTTATAAGCAATAGTAGTATGCTATTATCATCCCGGTCGAGTGGAATACACGCAATGTAAAAAATGGAAGCCTTAAATGCAGCTAACAGAGCGACATATCATTAAAACTACGGAACATCGTTTCGCCCAAATTGATGAATTAGCTTTTAAATCCAAGAATCTCTACAACGCGGCCAACTACGTCATTCGTCAGCATTTTATTTATGGATGGGGCTATGTCGGCTACAACGAAATGAACCGTTTAATGAAGTCTTGTGAAGCTTACAAAGCTTTACCAGCCAAGGTTAGCCAACAAATATTAATGGTGTTGGACAAGAATTGGAAATCATTCTTTGAAGCAGTTAAAGCTTACAAAACAGATTCCTCTAAATTCAATGCCCGCCCGAAATTGCCAAAATACAAGGATAAGACTAAAGGGCGAAACATTCTCGTCTACACAATTCAAGCTATTAGCAGCAAGCAGTTAAAAAAGGGAATCATTAAACTTTCCGGTACTGAACTTTTAATTAAAACTAAAGTCGATCCCGATCGAATTTGCCAAGTCAGATTAGTTCCCAAATGCGATTGCTATGTAATTGAGGTAATTTACGATAAACCGGAGTCTACCGTCAGCAACAATAACTTTGTAGCTAGCATTGATTTAGGACTGGATAATTTAGCGGCGCTAACTTCAAATCAACCGGGATTTGTCCCTTTGTTGGTTAACGGGCGACCGTTGAAATCTATCAACCAGTTCTACAACAAGCGCAAAGCCAAGTTGCAATCCCAGTTGAAAGGGAATCGCCAAACCTCATCTCGCATTCGACACTTAACTCGCTGTCGCAACCAAAAAGTCGATAATTACTTGCATCATGCCAGTCGCCTAGTTGTTGACCTTTTGAGTGCAAAACGGATTGGGACGCTAGTAATCGGTAAAAACACACAGTGGAAAACTGAGATCGACCTAGGGAAGCAAACTAACCAAAACTTTGTCAGCATTCCTCACGCTCGATTAATCGAGATGTTAGAATACAAAGCTCGATTAGTTGGAATCGAAGTAATCGTACAAGAAGAGTCCTATAGTTCGCGAGCCAGCTTCTTGGGCTTAGATTCAATACCTGTTTACGGGAAAACCGATAAAGACCCCGTTTTTACTGGCAAGCGAATCAAAAGAGGTTTGTACAAAACATCGACCGGTCAATTAATTAATTCTGATGTCAACGGTTCGTACAACATCCTCAGAAAAGCAATCCCAAATGCGTTCAGCAATGGGATAGGGAGCTGCGTAGTTCAGCCGAGGCGGGTCAATCCGCTCAAAGTAAAAGTGAAGGGGGAGGGACTTGAAGCCTCCCATGCCTATAAATGACTATACTTTTACCAGCTATTTGTGCAATCTTTGCTATTGCACAGAAACTCGGATTGAGGACTTGACCGGCCTCTTGGCAACTACGATTACCCGGTAAGTGCCGGATTCCGGTAGTTGAGCAAAAGTTTGACCTTCGCCTTGATCCAGGAGTTGTCCCATCGGAGATTCGATCGCCAGATCTAGATTTTTGTTGCTCGCTGTCACCCTAATTGTCTGTCCCTGCTGGCCTTGAACCGTGATGGGCTGGATTTGGTAGCCGGACATTTTGAGTTTGATTGTGGCTTGTTTTTCCTTGAATGCTATGGGAATTGCGCGATCTGGCCTATAAGTCCACTTGGCGTTAAAGTCGCGTCCGAGTACGAAGCTGGTGGTTTCACCTTTCGGGGTAACTCGCACGCGGTAGATGCCGGACTCTGGCAACTGGCCAATCCACTGATTGTCTGCTTTTTCAATAACCCCCATATTTTCACCATTGGGACTGTACAGTTGGGCTGTCAGTTGTCCCGCCCACAGGGAGAGAGTGAGTTCTCGCCCTTTGACGCCTTCAAAAATATAGGTGGTGGGTTGGTTGATGGTTTCTCGGATTTCCGAGGTTGACATTCGCTTGATTGGTTCGAGGTTGGGAACTGATTCAGAGGTAACGGGTTTGTTAAGGGTTTCTGTAATTTCCGAGGCAGCCATCAGCTCGCTCGGTGCTATTTTGGGGGCTACTGGGCTGGCAAATACTGATTTTGCCGTCATCATGAGTAGCATTCCAGTCAGTAAAATTAGTTTTTTCATGTCGCACTTCCGAGGGGGGTAAGGAATTGTATATGGTTACTTGTGTTTGCCTGTTTTCACCGGATTAAATCGGGCGATCGCACAGAGGCTACAGGAGGATATAGGATACACGTAAATATCCCGTACTTGCACAAAACCTGCTGGTAGCAAATTGGCAGTGCGGGAGCTAAGTAGTAGCCTCAATTTGTCGGGACATTTTAATGATACTCCTTACGGATAATATCATCACAGAATATTAGTAATTTGGTCTAGGAAAATTAAAGCTTTTTCCGAGGTTCTTGCTAAAGAAATGCCCACACGCAAAAAACGCGGTGTCTTGGCTCTGGGAGGAGCGTTGCTACTAGAACACGGCTAGCACCCCACGGGGTTACGGCCCCTAGTGTTACTTCATTCTTTACCGAAAGCATCCAGGATACCCGCCACGTGATTCATCCGTCGAGAAATAAAAAACCTGTATCCGATGAAACTTGCCCCCCGAATTTATCCGTGGGGTCAATGCTTCAATTCTTTAATCTTTAATCTTTAATCTAAAATCTAAAATCGATTGACGATCGCCTAATTATCTAGGGCGCTGCGAACCCCACATTAGCATATTTGTAGCGTGTTAAACCATTTTTTGCGTAAATTTTGATACTGTATCTTGGTAGGGCGGATTGAGTTATTGTCTCTGAAAAAAACGAGTTTATCACTGCCCAAGCCGCCCTACAACACGAGGTTAATTTGTACTACGAACCTGCCAGGATTTGCAGATAAGCTTGTACTGTGTTGGACAACCCCATTTCTAGCGCTTCCGCAATTAAAGCATGACCGATCGATACTTCTAGTATATCAGGAATCGAGCAAAATTTAGCTAAGTTTTGCAAATTTAAATCATGTCCGGCATTCACCCCTAAACCTGCTGATTGAGCTGCTTGAGCTGCTAAGACATATTGTTGAAAAACAGATTCTACTCTCCCTTCGCGAAAAGCAGTTGCGTAGGGTTCCGTATACAGTTCTACCCTGTCTGCTCCCACTTCTTTTGCTAGCGGCATGAGAGCAGCATCTGCGTCCATAAACAAGCTGACTCTGATGCCGTTGTCTTTTAATTTTTGAATGATTGGTAAGAGCCGATCGCGATTTTCGGGAATATTCCAACCGCTATCGGATGTTAGCACGTCGGGAGCGTCCGGCACCAAGGTACACTGAGCCGGTTTTACGTCGCAAACTATATCCATAAATGGCGGCTGAAACGGATTTCCTTCTATGTTGAACTCAACGGTTAGCATTTTGGCTAATTCGTAAACATCGGCGGCTTTGATATGCCTTTCGTCGGGGCGGGGGTGGACTGTAACGCCATGAGCTCCGGCAGCAATTACTGTTTTTGCGGCTTCGGTAACACTGGGGATGCCGATGTTTCGAGAGTTTCTGAGGAGGGCAATTCTGTTGATGTTGACGCTGAGTTTTGTCATGGGATGTTAATCTTTAAAGTTGAGATCACATCTTGCATCTTTCTCAAGAACGGGCAAGATGCCCGTTCCACAAAGAGTAGATTTTCCTGTGGGACAGGCCGGAAAGCCTGTTCAAAAAAGGAGTATTGACAATGGTGCAAGATATAAGTTGATAATACTATATTAATCGCTTTCGGGACGAAACTTTGAGCCTAGGGCGGTAGTTTTAGGGCATTGTCAGAGGAAAAATTAGCTTGTGCAAGCGGTAAACTTTCGGCAAAAAAAGCCTCCGCTATTTGCTGTTTTACTGCCAAATCTTCAAGATTGGCGAGGCAGAAAAGCGGTGCGACGCGATCGACTATTTCGCGCGGAAAATCTCGGCTAAAATATTTTAGTTCAAAGTCGTATCTGTGGGGACGGTAAATCATGCCCAACAGTTCGACTAAGGGTAGAAGCGTCCAATTGTGATAGTTGCCGATCGCATCTACTAAATGTCCCCGATAAATCTCTTTTTTTACCAGAGGTTGCAGCAAATCAAAACGGATTTTAATTTCGTTGAATCTCGACTGCATTGTAGATAAATGTTTGCTTCGATCCAAAGGATGCGGTACAATTAGATTAACTTTGTCAAAAGCGATCGGCACTTTCCCGTGTCTCTCTATTTCCAGAAAATCGTTGCGGCTGCTGCGCCGAAAAACGGCGAAATCAATTAGCAAGAAGGGCGGGGTTTCTTTCAGCCGCCAGAAGCACTGCGATTGACCGTGCCAAGCGGGTTCGGGAACTCGATATTTGAGTTCGATTTCAGCAATTTCTGCGAGGGCTTTTTCAACAATATCAAATGTTTCTTCCACGCAGTTATCTTCAACCACAACCGCAATATCGAGGTCTGACCACTCGTCGGTGTATCCGTGGGCTGCGGAACCTCCTTGCCACAAAGCGAGAACAAAATCTAAAGGTTGTAAGGTAGAAACAATCTTTTCGAGAATGATTTGTCTCATGGAATCAAGCTATACTGTTTGTTTTCCCTGGCTTGCACAAGTTTAACAAACGATCGCGGGTTGAGATTGCTCCGCGACAGTTCTCCGAAGAGTTGCTAATGCGTCCGGTTGTGCACTGCTGCCAAAAATTACACTGGAAGCTGCAAGGGAAAGTGGCAATCTTTGGGAAAGTGCGATCGCCCGCGATTGAAAATCAGCCTTATATGGTCAGAATCAGAAACTTGCCCGCTGTCCGGTAACATGAGAAAGGATTAATTTTTAACAGCGCGGCATGGCTACTATTTGGGAACTCGACTTTTACAGCCGTCCAATCATAGACGAGCGAGAGAAAAAAAAATGGGAAGTGTTGATCTGCGAAAGCCCGCTGAATGTAGGCGACAAGGCCGAATCTCTGTTTCGCTACTCGCAATTCTGCTCCAGTTCTACCGTAAATTCCCTGTGGCTGGCGGGTGCAATTAAAGAGGCGATCGCCGCAGCACCGAAACGACCTGAAAAAATCCGCTTTTTCCGCCGCCAAATGGCGAACATGATTACCAAAGCCTGCGATGACTTGGACATTCCCGCCGCCTGCAGCCGCCGCACCCTCGCCCTTAGCCTGTGGCTGGAAGAACGGATGCAAGACGTTTATCCCGCCGAACCGGGCTATCAACCGGTTGTGAACCCCAGTGTTCAATTTATACCCGAAACGCCTGTTGCGCTACCCGATGCTTTAATCGGTGAAAAATGGGCGTTTGTGAGTTTGCCGATCGCAGCTTTTGACGAAATGTCCGAGTGGGATATCGGATTTGGCGAAGCTTTCGGACTGCCGATGACACGCCTCGCCCCAGAAACGCAAATTCCGGGACTAATTATCTACTCGTCGAGAGCAACAGCCCTGGCAGGTTGGATGTCGGGC
This sequence comes from Microcoleus sp. D2_18a_B4, assembly GCF_036702475.1. NCBI lineage: Bacteria > Bacillati > Cyanobacteriota > Cyanophyceae > Oscillatoriales > Microcoleaceae > Microcoleus > Microcoleus sp. D2_18a_B4. The sequence continues at coordinate 11,324 of NZ_JAUBTL010000086.1, read as the reverse complement.
TTGGAGTTGGCTTTCCTGAAATTTGAGAGCGGCCCACCCGCTAGGCTGGTGTTAGATACGGGAGCTAACGATCGCTGGATTTTAGCTAATCTCAGAGACGCAGCAACTGAGAGAGAAGCGAAAGGATTTGAAGCCGCTAAAAAGCAAGCAAAAAAAGTACATTTCTTAGCAATTCAGTCGAATCCCGAATCGGAATCTTTTGCAGGATTTTGGCTGCTGCACGAACTAACTATTTAGTCATTAGTTATTAGTCATCAGTCAGTTGTTAGTAGTCAGTTGTTAGTGGTTAGTTGTTAGTAGTCAGTTGTTAGTAGTCAGTTGTTAGTTGTTAGTAGGAGTTAATAATCTACCGTTATTTAGTCTAGCGTTAACAGCTAGATTGACTAATAACGAATAACTCATATAGCGGTTCTCAAATAATTGAGGTATGCTTTTCAGTCCAAGACCCGCGAGGCCTATGCTCTACGAACATCTCATGTTACTGAGAAAGGCTATAACTAATAACTACTGACTAATGCCAACTGCCAACTGCCAACTGCCAACTGACAACTGCCAACTGACAACTGCCAACTGCCAACTGCCAACTGACTAATTACCAACCACCGAGAACAATGACCAATCACCAATCAGCAGAACAACTGTTAGAACTAGCCACCAAAGCAGGTGCAGAAGCTGCTGAGGTATTGGAATCGCAATCGCTCTCACGGCCGGTCTTTTTTGAAGCAAACCGCCTCAAACAGCTAGAAACCGCCCAAGCAGAAGGCATTGCACTGCGGCTGTGGCGGGATGGGCGGCCGGGTTTGGCGGTGGCCTACGGGCCTGTGGAACTGCAAATTTTGGTGGATAGGGCGATCGCACTTTCGCAACTTAACGAACCGGAAACCATCGAACTTGGCACCGGTGAGAAAGTTGTTTATCCCGATCGCGGAGTGTCGGTGCCGGCCGAACAGCTAGTAAACTGGGGCAAAGAGGCGATCGCGATCGTCCGCGAAGCCTATCCAGAAAGCCTCTGCACCGCCGAACTCGACTGCGAAATCGAGAGCACCCGCTTGGTGAACACCAAAGGCTTGGATTCGAGTCACACCGACACCACCCTCAGCGGTTACTTATCAGCCGAATTAGTGCGGGGAGAAGATTTCCTCAACATTTGGGAAGGCGAAACCGAACGCGGCACCCTGGACTTAAACACCAGCGCCAAGCGGGTTTTGCAGCGTTTAGAATGGGCGAAAGACAATGTAGCCCCCGCCACGGGCCGCGTGGCGGTGCTATTTACAGCCAAAGCAGCCGACTTGCTGTGGGGGACTGTCTGTGCGGCGTTGAACGGCAAACAGGTACTCGAAGGCGCTTCGCCTTGGAGCGATCGATTAGGCCAACAAGTGACATCGCCGCTTGTCACCCTCTCGCAGCAGCCGGATATCGGGCCCTATAGCTGTCCTTTTGATGACGAAGGTACTCCCACGCGGGCGATCGTCTTTATCAACAGCGGAGTGTTGCAGCTATTTTATACCGATCGTACCACCGGTCGAGCCTTGGGCAGCGGCACCACCGGCAACGGATTTCGCCCGGGTTTGGGCAGCTATCCCACGCCGAGTTTGTTCAATGTTTTGATTAAACCAGGTTCGCTTTCGCTAATAGATTTAATCGCTAAATTAGACGACGGAATTGTAGTCGATCAAATGCTTGGCGGCAGTGCCGGAATTTCCGGCGATTTTTCAATTAACGTCGATCTCGGCTACCGAGTCAAAAAAGGTCAAATAGTCGGCAGAATCAAAGACACAATGGTAGCTGGCAATGTCTACAACGTCCTCAAACAATTAGTAGAATTGGGAGGAGACTCCGAGTGGAACGGTTCTTGCCAAACACCGTCTCTAATTGTAGAGGGATTGTCCGTCATCGGCAAGAATTAAAGGAATCGGGCATCGGGCATTGGGCATCGGGCATGGGTAATTGGTAATCGGTAATAGTTAGTAGTTAGTAGTTAGTGGTTAGTGATTAGTTGTTAGTAGTTTTTATAATTAAAAATAACCAATTCCCAATGCCCCAGGTCCCAGGCCCCAGGCCCCAGGCCCCATGCCCCATGCCCCATGCCCCATGCCCCATGCCCAATGCCCAATTCCCCATTCCCAATTCCCACACATAATATGCGTATTTGTTTTATCGGCGATTCTTTTGTAAACGGTACTTGCGATCCCAAATGTCTCGGTTGGACAGGACGGATTTGCGCGGCCGCTTGCGGACAAGGACACGATATTACCTACTACAATTTAGGAATAAGGGGAGAAACCAGTGCCGATATAGGAACTCGTTGGTTCAACGAAGTTTCTTGCCGCTTACCTCACTACGGCGACGGCAGAATAGTATTTTCCTTTGGCGTCAACGACACTTACCTAGAAAACGAAAAAAATCGCATAGAAGTTGAAAAATCAATTGAAAATGCTCGCTCTATTCTCACGTCAGCCAAAGAAATATTTCCAGTATTAATGGTAGGGCCACCGCCAGTTATTGATGCCGATCGCACAAAGCGGATTGCCAACTTATCCGAACAGTTTTCCCAAGTTTGCAACGAGTTAAATGTGCCTTATTTAGATGTTTGCACCCCGCTGCAAAACTCAGAAATTTGGCATAAAGAACTTACCGAAAATGACGTTTCCCATCCCCGCGCCGCCGGTTACGCTGAATTGGCGAAAATAGTTCACAATTGGGACGGTTGGAAAGCTTGGTTTAAAAATATCAATATATCAGATCAAGAGACAGTAACGCTGTTCCGAGCCGTCGGCAAAAAAGAAATGGAACTGATTAAAGAAAGCGATTTTCTCGCATTTCCGCCACGCTTATCCTTTCAGCCTATTTTTTATCCCGTACTTCACAAAGCCTATGCCATACAAATCGCGCGAGATTGGAATACAAGAGATGCAGCATCGGGATATTTCGGCTATGTCACGCGCTTTCGGGTGGCGGCAGAATTCTTAAAAAAATATCCAGTTCAAAATGTGGGCAGTTCAATACACCAAGAATATTGGATTCCGGCAGAAGAATTGGCTCAATTTAATCAAAACATTGTGGGGAAAATTGAAATTTTTGCGGAATATCAACCCTAAACTCGGAGCGAACTATAGCCTTTCTCAGAAAGATGAGGTACTCATGGGCATAGGGCATAGGGCATAGGGCATAGGGCATAGGGCATAGGGCATACCTCACTTTTTTGAGAACCGCTATATGCTTGAATTTAATCAATTTTCAGGAGTGAGTTTTGACTGCTATGGCATTCTGATAGATGGGGAAAGGGGAATACTGCTAGTCTTGAGACAATTGCTGTCACGTCACGAGATAGATTTGGGTAAATCGCAGACACGAAAAAACAGGATTTGGGGCGACACTGCCGGCCAGGGGCCAGCCTGATTTAGAAGTGCCGGATTTAAAAACACTGGTGGAGGCTATAAGGTAAAAAAATCGCAGATTGATATCAAATCCGGTAGCATCGGAATTACACCAGATTTTAGGTAAGTATAGAAGGATTTTTTGCTAAAGTGCGATCGAGCAGACAATTCTCAGGTCATCTACGCTATTTATGCCGTACATTACTATCCCTAAACAATTTAGGGAACCTTCCAGGGTCATCAAATCTCAACTTTTTTTACGGCCCAAACGCCTAGCTATTTTTGAAGCTTGTCTGATCGGTTTAATTTCAGGACTCGCTGGGGTTTTGCTCAAATCAGGAGTCGGATGGCTCGGCAGTTGGCGAGTTGCTACCTCGACAGTAATTCCAGCTTGGATATTACTGCCCAGCGTCGGTTTATTCGGCGGGTTGCTGACAGGTTTCTTGGTTGAGCGTTTTGCTCCCGAAACTGCCGGCAGCGGCATTCCTCACGTCAAAGCTGCTCTCGGCGGAGTCAATCTTTCCTTAGATTTGAGAGTAGCTGTCGCCAAACTTCTGACGACTATTTTAGCAGTTGGTTCCGGTTTAACTTTAGGAAGGCAAGGCCCGACTGTGCAAATAGGAGCATCTTTGGCCGGCTGGATCGGTCACTTGATGCCTACTTCCCCAGACTACCGCCGACAATTGATTGCTTGCGGGGCTGCTGCAGGATTGGCTGCTGGTTTTAACGCTCCCATTGCAGGAGTTTTGTTTGTAGTTGAAGAACTGCTGCACGACGTTTCGGGATTGACTTTAGGGACTGCAATTATCGCTTCATTTATCGGTGCAGTTGTATCGCAGCTTTTGGGCGGTGATAGTTTAAATTTGAACCTTCGCGAGTACCAAAGCAGTTTTGAGGCTCAGGAAATTCCCTTCTACATAGTGCTAGGAATTTTAGCGGGATTGCTGGGAGCTTTGTTCACTAAAGGGATTATTGCTAGCTTGCAATTTAACAGGCGATCGCTCAAATTAGCTTTGCCCGTGCGAGTGGCTCTAGCTGGTATTATTTGCGGTTCAGTAATAGCTTTTCTCCCAGAAACTTTTCGCAATAATACGGGTTTGCGGGAGTTTCTGCTGACCGGGGAAGCAAGTGGCATAACGAGTTTAATTGCTTTTATCGCACACTTTTTTCTAACAATTATATCCGCTGCTTCTGGAGCTCCGGGAGGATTGTTCTCCCCTTCCCTAGTTATGGGTTCTGCACTCGGTCACATGGTGGGCATTGTGCAGGCAGATGTCCTGGGCGTTGGTTCGCCAGTAACTTACGCTTTAGCGGGAATGGGAGCGTTTTTTTGCGCGGTTACTAGAGCGCCGATTACTGCGGTAGTAATTGTCTTTGAAATTACGGCGGATTTCAAATTAGTGCTGCCTTTGATGATCTGTTCTGTAGTTGCTTATTTAATGGCAGAAAAGGTAGAAAGTGGCTCGCTGTACAATCACCTTTTGGAGTTTAACGGCATTCAACTGACGCAGGCAAAAGCTGCCAGCAATACTTTGAGCGACTTGCACGCAGATGACGTGATGCAGCGCCGAGTTGAAACTCTTTCGAGTCTGCTGACTTTCGATGAAGTGATGCAGGCTTTTTCGCGATCGCACCACCGAGGATTTCCAGTAGTTGAAGATGGTAAATTAGTCGGAATTGTCAGTCAAACCGATTTAGCAAATGCCAGCGAGCGCAATTTGTCCGGCAACTCGCTGCTTAAAGAATTTATGACTGTACAGCCGATCGCAGTCAAAGCAAGCGACACATTAAGCGAGGTATTGTACAGGCTCAACAACTACAATATCAGCCGTTTGCCAGTCATAGAAGGCCGGCGTTTGGTGGGAATTATTACCCGCAGCGACATTATCCGAGTTGAATCCGATCGCCTCAGCGGAGAAACAACCCAGGGCCCGCATCCAGAACCTTCCTATGTTGTCTATCAAACCAGGGCTCCGCAAGTCGGAAACGGCCGGTTATTAGTGCCGCTTTCCAACCCCCAAACAGCACCCGCTTTGCTGCGGCTGGCGGCGGCGATTGCGCGCGATCGCAATTACGAATTAGAATGCCTGCAAATCATCATAGTACCGCGCAACAGTTCCCCCTCAGAAAGCGCAGTGCGGACAACCAAAAGCCGCCGCCTGCTACAACAAGCCGAGCGAATTATTCGCAATTGGAACTTGCCGGTACACACCCAAATACGGGTAGCTCACGACGTGCCTAACGCGATTTTGGAGACAATAAAGGAGCGACATATCGATTCAATTTTGATGGGCTGGCAAGGCGAATTTTCCACAAAAGGACGCATTTTTGGCGATGTGGTGGATACCGTAATTCGGCAAGCAGGCTGCGAGGTTATTTTGGTGAAGTGGAGCGAAAAACTATTAGCAACACGCAAGAAAAATGAGTTTTCTGCCACTTTCAGCGGGCGCAAATATGCGTCTATAGAATGGGAGTTAAATCCCGAAAAAGTTGACGGCGCAGATAATCCCGCATTGGCCATATCCTTAGATTCATCAGCGACTCCAGAGACTGAACTTTCCCCATCGAATTCAGACATTCCAGGGCCAGAATTGGGACTGCATACGCTGATGGGTTTGCACCGCTGGTTGGTGCCTATTCGCGGCAGTTACAAGCAAGCTGCGGCTTTGCGGCTGCTACCTGCTTTGGTGGCTGCGAGTGCTGTACCGGAGATTAAATTGTGTCAGGTTCATCAGCCTTCTGTTGCAGAACCCGATCGCGGAGAATTAAAGCAAGCGGCGGAGTTTATCAAGCGCCGGGTTAGCTGTTCGATAATAGCGACTTCGGTTTGCGCTAAATCGGTTTCTGATGCTTTAATTGATTTGGCTCAGAACGATCAGTGCGATGCGATCGTCCTGGGAGCGAGCCGCGAAGGGCTGCTGAAGCAGGTGATTCACGGGAACATCCCGGAAGCTGTGGCCCGCGGGTGCGACTGTACAGTCATTTTAGTGCGATCGGCCTCTTAGCTAACCAGACGGGAATCCCCCTTCTTCCTGACATCTGTTAAATCTCACATCTTGCACCATTCTCAAGAACAGGCAAGATGCCTGTTCCACAAGAAAATTCACTCTTTGTGGAACAGGCATCTTGCCTGTTCATAAAAAGCTTATTGAGAATGGTGCAACATCTCAGTTAAATCTGGCATCTTGCAGCAATATCAATAAGAGGATTTTTCGTGGGTCGGGCGGGTTTATAGAACCTATTTGCAAGCTTTAAGGCTATTGGCGAACCCGCCCCTACGGCTAATTGAGAATTGTGCAAGATATCTGTTAAATGCGTTGCCGAATTTCTTTCTTCTTATGGCAGCCAAAAATCGGGAATGAAAGTTTTAGTCAAACTGCGAGTAAACTGATTAATCTTTCTCCCGATTTGAATGTGCGGTTCGTCAGCTTCCACGGGAATAATTGCCGCTTTGTTTCCGATTCCGAAACGCGAAATTACCAAATTAGCCGCTTCCAAACCAGTAACATAAGCTTTTTCCTGCGACCAAGAACCGTGGCGGGTCACAACCCAATCGCCGCTCATCAATACATTATCATAACTTGTTACTGCAGGCAACAAATACTGATAGCTGCCAGGGGCAAAATGCGTCACCGCCCGCGACAGCCGAATCGCGCTGCTGTCTATTACTTTTGCCTCCCGAAAAGCGGGGATGCAAGTCGCTAAATCCCGCTGAACTAAGGAAACTATTTCCTCATCTTTTAGGGGAATTAATTGATTTGCGTGATAAAAGTCAGCTTCGACAACTGTTCCCGGTTCGTCTCGAAATTCGTCGTGCAAAGCATTCAAATCAAAAAACGTCCAACCTGTAGTTGAACTAAATCCAAAACAGGCATTAGAAGGCAGGGGAATGTCAATTTTTCTGTCAAACCACAGGCGAACAGCTAACACGTCAACTGCACCCAAGTTCATTGCGTCCCGAAACTCTTGGCGGCTTTGCAAAGCTGGGCTGCTGCTGATAATTTTTTGCATTCCCGTGACACCAACTGCAAAAATAACTGCATCTGCCTCGAAGGTTTCTTCGCCGCAAACAACGCCTGTGGCTCGGTTGTTGCTGTCCACTGTTAAATCAGTAACTCGCTGCTTTGTCAATACTTTTGCACCGAGTTTTTCCAGGCGATCGACCCAGGGACGAAATATTTTTTCTCCGACTGTTCCGCGACACCAAGCTACATCAAAATCCGGTTGGTGTGCTAATATGAAATAATAAAGCATTCCCAAAGCGGCGGCGGCAGAACATTGTTCTCCTGGTGCAAATAAACCTACTAATAACATAGGCTCAAAAGCATCGCGGTACAGTCTTGCAGAAACGCCAAACTGTTTGAATAGTTCGCGGGCTGTGACGCGATCGTACCTGCGCCAAGCTTCGTCGGAATTGTCGAAATCTAGGACGGCGTAGAGTAAGGGTAAGGCGGAAAGCCGATCGACTAATGGCAGCCTTTTAAATCTGGTGTAAAGAAAGGTTCCTAACGGTGTAGGAAGGCGCGGTTCGTCCTGAAAAATCGGCGATTCTACTTCCAATCCCGCCGGTGAATACTGACAAGAACGAGTCCAAGGTGTGAAGGGATCGAGTCCTAATTCTTTGACTAGGGAAAAGATATTTTTGTAGGGATACCAGAAGCCATGAATCCCAGCTTCTACGGAACGCCCGCCAGCGGTTTTCCACCCTGCAACTAAGCCACCCGGATAAGGGCCAGCTTCTAGCAGGGTGACATCATAGCCTTGCTGGGCTAGGTGATAGGTAGCGCCTAAACCGGCCCATCCTGCACCGACGACGACTATTTTTGGGGTTGACGATTCTGCTGACATTGCGTACCTCTTGATAATTTATTCATGATGACATAATTCATAAAATGCGGATTTGATATAAAATGTGTGGGATTATGTGCTAAATTTGGCTTGAGTGAATAATGGGTGTCAAAAACCGGCAGCAAACTAACCTGTTGCTGCTCTTATTTCCCGCTACCGCATGGCTGGTCGTTTTCTTCATTTTGCCCGTGCTAATTGTACTGTTGTACAGTTTCTTAGAACGCGGTACTTACGGCGGTGTTACTTGGATATTTACTCTCAGCAACTACCAGCGTTTGTTCAGTGGACTTTTCTTAGGAGTAATTGGGCGATCGCTCTGGCTGGCTTTTCTAACAACTGCCGCTTGCTTGTTAGTTGGCTATCCCCTGGCATTCTTCATCGCCACCCGTTCTCCTCGCTGGCGAAATGCTTTGCTTTTGCTGGTAATTATTCCATTTTGGACTAATTTTTTAGTGAGAACCTACGCCTGGATCATACTCTTGCGTAGCGAAGGAGTAGTTAACACAGCCTTGCAAAGCCTGCAAATTATTAGCGAACCGTTAAATTTGCTTTTTACGCCTTTCGCTGTGGCGATCGGTCTTATTTACGGCTATTTACCTTTCATGGTTCTGCCTTTATATTCTAGCATAGAACGCTTCAATTTTTCATTGGTAGAAGCCGCTCAAGATTTAGGGGCAAATGATATTCGCACTTTCTGGCGCGTATTTTTACCATTAACAACTCGCGGTATTGTTGCCGGATCTATTTTAGTTTTTGTTCCCGCAGTCGGCGCTTTCATCACACCGGATATATTGGGCGGATCTAAAACAGTTATGGTGGGAAATTTGATTCAAAATCAGTTTATGAAAGCCCGCGACTGGCCTTTTGGATCGGCGCTTTCTATGCTGTTGACGGTAATCATATTGATTCCGGTGTTAATTTACTTCCGCCTGTCTGACGAAACTTAAACAGGTAGATTGAGATTTACAGTTGGGTGGGGGCGGGTTTATGAGATTATTGGTCTTAGGCACAGATTGTCTGTAAAACCCGCCCCTACAGGCGAACCTATTTTTGACTAATGACTAAACTAGATATACTCGTGCGGGCGATCGGCAAAAAGTGGCTTTGGGTACAAGCTGTACTAGCATTTGCCTTTCTTTACTTGCCAATTCTCATCTTAATTATTTACTCCTTTAACGCCTCCAGATTCAATGCCGTTTGGCGTGGCTTTACCCTCGATTGGTACCGCAGTTTGTTTAGCAATGCAGGCGCGACGATTGCTACGAGTAGCAGCGCCGGAATCTTGACTGCACTCAACAACAGCTTGCTAATTGCAGCTATTTCGACTGTGTTAGCGACAATTTTTGGTACAATGCTCGCGTTAGCACTGGAACGCTTTTATTTTCCGGGGCGCAAAGCAGTAGAAGCTTTACTGTTTTTGCCGATTATTATGCCCGAAATTACGATCGGCATTTCGCTGCTAGTTTTCTTTACCCTAGTATTTCGGATCGTAGAAAATCTCACGGGAATTCGCCTCAATCTCGGCTTACCTACCGTAATTATCGGTCACATTGTCTTTAATATTTCCTTTGTGACTATTACTGTCAGGGCGCGTTTGGCGGAACTCGATCCTCAATTAGAACAAGCAGCTTTTGACTTAGGCGCTAACGAATGGCGGGCTTTTTGGCGCATCACTCTCCCTCTGATTTGGCCCGCTATTTTTAGCGCGGCACTGCTGGCTTTTACTCTGTCGCTAGACGATTTTGTCGTGACATTTTTTACCACCGGCGTCGGTTCGATGACGCTGCCATTATTTGTTTATGGCTTGATAAAATTTTCAGTGACGCCAGCGATTAATGCCATTTCAACTTTGATGTTGTTGGCTTCATTGTTGCTGGTTGTATCATCGTTAAAAGTTCAGAAAAGTTAAAAAAATTGCTTTCTGTGTCATAATTATTTGGGTCTGCAACTAACACAACCTATGAAACGCCTGCTGACTTTCCTACTTTTGTTTGTGATGAGCGCAACGGTGGCTTTCGGCTGTAGCCCCACAGGTGGCAACCAACAAGTGCTCAGCATTTACAATTATGCCAGTTATATCGCCCCAGAAGCGATCGCCCAATTCGAGAAAGAGAACAATGTTAAAATTCAATACGACACTTTCGAGAACAGCGACGCACTCTATGCCAAACTCAAACAGGGAAACCCCGGTTACGACTTAATATTTCCGGCCGATTACATGGTGAAAATCATGATCGCAGAAAATCTAATTGAGCCGCTGAATTTAAACAATATTCCCAACCAAAAAAACCTAGAACCTAAGTTTATAAATCAAGCTTTTGACCCGGGGAACAAATATTCGCTGCCCTACCAGTGGGGAACGATGGGAATTGGCTACAACGCGAAAACAATCCAGGGATAAATTAACAGTTGGGCGGCGATGTTCGATCCAAAATATACCGGAAAAGTGGCGTGGCAAGACGATGCCAGATACACATTTGCAGGAGTTTTAATGTATTTAGGATTTGATCCAAATACCACCAATCCCGAAGAAATTAACAAAGCCCGCGATTTGCTGATTAAAAGTAACAATATCATTGCAGCGTTTGTCCCCGACACCGGGCAAAATCTGCTGGATCAAGGAGAAGTAAATCTGACGATGGAATGGAGCGGCGATATTTTCCAAGTGATGAAAGAAAATCCTAATCTCCGTTACGCTATTCCCAAAGAAGGAACAATCATTTTTTCTGACAACATGGCTATTCCCAAAGATGCGCCCCAGAAAGAGTTAGCGGAGAAATTTATTAACTTTATTTTGCAGCCAGAAGTAGGGGCCCAAATTTCCAATTTTACCCAATTCGGCTCGCCCAACAAAGCAGCAATCGATGGAGGTTTAATCGCCCCGAACGATTTGAAAAATCCTCAAATTTACCCGCCGGCTGAGGTGTTTGACAAAATGAAATTATTGCAGGATGTCGGGAAAGCAACTGCATTGTACGATCGAGCTTGGACGGAAGTTAAAGCAGGGGCTGGAAAGTAGATATAATATCAAATCCGTTAGCATCGGAATAGTAAATCCGAGTTCACTGTTCACTGTTCACTGTTCACTGTTCACTGTTC